>JAZSQW010000182.1:0-5820 GCA_045538205.1 Candidatus Avigastranaerophilus sp.
ATGGAAAATAATAATTTTTTTACAAGCTTTTCTATTCATAAAAACATATTTAAAGAAAAAGATACGTTCACAATAAAAAAATTAACACCTAAAAAAAATAACTACGTAGACAATATATATTTATACAAAAATGAAAATAAAAAAATATTATACGTGTACGGAAATAGACCATCAACACCAATAAAAAGTTACGAAGAAAAAATACTACCTCAAATTATCGATATAACAAAAAAGCTTGATAACAAACAAGGTGTAGATATCGAATGGGGAACTGACATCGATGGCAATGTATATATGTATCAATTCAGAAAACTTACAAGAAAACTAACTGATTTAAACATAAAAAAACAAAATATAGAAACAAATAATAACGACAATGTTTTTTGGGGTATTCCTGTATCAAAAGGAATTGTAGAAGGAACTGCAACTTATAATCTATCAAACATAAATGAAGATTCCATATTAATAACTCAAAATGATAACATTGAAGAGATTGAAACACTTTCAAACATAAAAGGAATTATCGCATATAATGGGGGCATTCTTTCTCACCTATCTATAATTTGTAGAGAATTGAACATTCCTTGTATAGTTGGAGTTGAAAAAAATATTCCTGAAGGAATTCAAATATCTATAAACGGTGAAACAGGTGAAATTAAAATAATAAAAAAAGGTTCCTAAAAAAGAACCTTTTTTATATAAAAACTTTATAACTTACAATAATCTGTCATCATTATTATCATTACCTAATAGACCTTTGTACAAATCTATCGGGTTGAAGTCTGGCTTGGCACCTTCAGCAAGTTTTTCACCAAGTTTTTCTAATTTCTTTTCACCAAGTTTTTCTAATTTCTTTTCAGCAAATATTTTCTCTGATTTCTTTTCTACAAGAATTTTTTCAGATTTCTTTTCAGCAAATATTTTCTCAGATTTTTTCTCAACAAGAATTTTTTCTGATTTTTTTTCAATTGCACTTTTATCTAATTTTTTTTCTATTAAAGATTTTTCAAATCTTTTTTCATTATTTTTTTCAGCAAACATTTTTTCAGATTTCTTTTCAGCGAATATTTTCTCTGATTTCTTTTCTGCCATTAACTTTTCAGAATTTTTTTCGGCCTTTATTTTTTCAGCTTTCTTTTCAAGTTTCTTTTCAAGATTTAATTTATCACCACGACCAATAGAACCACCAATGCCTTCAGTTCGTTTCATCATACTTTCTGATTCTTTTTGGTTCTTAATGTTTTGTTGTAACGGTCTCAACTCTTGTCCAATAAATAATTTCTTCATAAAAATCCCCCAATAAATAAACATATTTATTTAAAAAATTTTTATAATAAAAAATTAACAAATAAATTTAACAATTTACATTAGTTAACATTTCTTTTATAAATATTATATTATTTTGAATCAAAGAAGCAATATTTTTTGCATCATCATTAGTAATTAAATTTAAATCATAAATTTCATCTAAAAGAATTGATTTCCTAAACAATAAAGGAGGATATTTATAACTATAATTGTCTTCATTCAAACTATTAAACTGTTTTAAGAAATCTTCTTTATCACAAAGATTACAAGCGATAATGTCAGCAATAATTTCATTTAACCAATAATTAAGCATCTCTATATTTATACCGTCCAACAATAAATTAGAATAAAAATAATTCAATATTTCATCTTGAACATTATAAACATTCAAATTTAACAAATGACCAATTTCGTGACACAATAATTCTGAAGAGGATTCAGAACAATACTTTTTATCAATTTCTATAAAGAAATACTTTTCATTTAATTTAAAATCTGTATTAAAATTTAATTTCTCAAATATTTTTTCATACACCATTGAAGGGAAAAAATCTTGCATAATCTTAATATTTTGCTTTTTATTATAAAAAGTTATAACTATTGGTTCTTTATGAAAAATTTCAAAGAAAGACTTAAATCTTTCTAAAATATATTTTTCATTTATATTAATTTCATCAGCATCTATGAATAAATCTATATATTCTAAAAAAGAAACAAAAAGAAGTTGCAAAACAATATCAGTCGTTTTTTTAGATAATTCTTTATGCAAGAAATCAACTATTTGCAACATATAACTAACTATTTCAACATCATCCATTTCCATTAATATTTTTTTTGCAGAAGATAATTTATCAAGCATTTCAGGAACAGAAAATTTTATCTTTGACTGAATATGAAGCTTTAAAATTTTGTGAACACTAATCAAATACTTTTTCAAAGCTTGATTATCAATAGATTCATCAGCAAAGAATTTTTTCAATAAAGAAATATCAAAAATATTTATTAATATATTTTTTACATTTGAATACACAAGAATATCAGAAATAGAGAATAATTGAAAAAATCTTTTTAAATCAATAATTTTACTATCAGATTTAACTGCATTATCTAATAACAAATAAAAATATATTAAATAATTTGAAATATGCTCGTACATTTTAAAATTTCCTAACTGCAAGATTTTTATATTTATAAGACTGTATCATCATATTTGCGACTGCATCAGTAATTGGCAATCCTGTTTGTGCTTCATACCAAGTAAACGCAGGCGAAGGATTTACCTCAAAACAATAAAATTCATCATCGGGAGTATGTCTTAAATCAATTCCAGAAAGATACAAGCCCATATCTAAAGTCATTTTAACGCAAGCTTCTTTTACTTGTTTTGGCAATTCTACAATATTTATATTTCTTTCTTTATCATATCTATAATCACTTGTTTCGGTAGAAATTTCGCAAGCAAAAACCTCGCCGGTAGCTAACGCATGAACTCTAATATCTTTACCATTTACACACTCTTGAAACAAATGAGGACAATGTTGAAGATTCTCCAAATTATCATAATCTTCTTTTTTAAACTTTTGAACTTTTGAACGTTCAGAACTTGCTGATTTATATATAACCCCTTGTTTTTCATGAGCTTTTATAAAATCTTTAACAAATGAAACATCATTAGATATTACCGAATCAGGAATTTTAAACCCATAATTTTTAATAATATATGATTGAAATAACTTTGAAGAATTTGGAAATTGTGATTTTGTTCTATTAATAACCATTGCATCTATATTTTCTAAAATAGAATCAAAACAAAGCATTCTTTCCATATTTATTTCTTGATTTGTTCTTTCAGACACATTTTCTGTATCAACATTACCCATTCTTGTATATATTGCTGTAATTGTTTCAATATCAATTATTTGACCATCTATTATAAACTCGCCTAAAAGTTTACCACCTTTAGAAAAAATAGTAATATTATTCTTTTGAGGAAGAGTTGACTGCAAAACGAATATATTTTCAACACCTTTTTCTGTCAAATTAGAATGCAAAGAGACAGACATTTCATCATAAGAATCTTCTGCAATTAATATAATCAAGACCTATACTCCTTTAAAAGAAATTCAGAAAAAGCATTTACAAAAACATCACCATAAGTATACAATGACTGACAAAAATAAGTTTCTTGATTAATATCATAAAAATACAAATTTTCACCATTATACAAAGCCTGAAATTCAACAATTTTAGAATTTAATTCGTGGGTTAAATTAATAAGATTTTCTTCTACTCCTAAAGGAAGAGAAAACATTTCTTTAGTTAAAGGATTAATTGCTAATATATTTTCACCAACAACTAAAATAGAAACAGGAATTCCTACTTCATTTTTTTGAAAAACATATGGAGACAAATACAATTTTTTTAAATTTTTCAAATCTTCAAAAGAAAACAACTTAACTTTATTGGCTTTTGAACAAATATTCTTTATTAAAAGATTCTTATTATATAGTTTATAAAATTGCAAAAATCTTTTTGCATCGTTTGTTAAAAAAGTTTCTGCAGTTTCAATTCCAAACCGTTGAAAAAGTATATTATTTTCAATTTGATTATCAGTTGAATAATTTTTTATATAAGGATTAATATATTTAATTTCAGAAGTGTTAAGATTTAACAAACAAGTTAATGTTGCACCCCATTCTTGAAGAGCATATAGATTATCTTGAGGAGACTCAAAATCAAAAAGTTCTGAAGATAATACACAAGCAGAATTAAGATAACATATTTTCACATCATTAAAATTAATATCATCAATAAACGCAGAAAAAACATTATTTTCAACAAAAATTCTTATACCTGTACCTTTTACAACACTACCAATTGTTTTATAAACAGTTTTTATTCCATATTTAGAGGAAAATTCTTGTGAAAATTTATTTAAACTATCATCTTCTACTTGAGTCAAAAATAAAATCATAAACTAATTATACAACATTACACATATTATACCAATACATAATAAAATAAAAGAAAATCATAAAGTAGTAATCACTTTAGAAAGTGGTGTTTTAGATGGTGGCTTTGGTGAAAAAATAACAAGATTCTACGGTAATAGTGAAATTAAAGTTCTAAATTTTAGAGACAAAAAAGAATTTACTGATAGGGTAGATATGAAAGAATTTCTTGAACGTTACCACTTAACACCAAAACAAATTGTTGAAGACACATTAAAAACTATATAACTTTTTATATTAGAAATAGATTGTAAGCATTTTACTTACAATCTATTTTTTAACTTTTAGAACAAATTGATTTTCCGTGACAATCATAACCACCAGTTCTATCATAGTGGAAATTAAATTTTTTAAAACTTGCTCTAATTCTACTCCACCAATCAAAGTTACCTTCCTTATATGCCATATAATGCGTTTCTATACCATCACCACCGGCATCTATAAATATTTTTACAATATTATCTGTTACTTCTAAATGATTATTATTATATAAATTTAAATGTTTTGTATTTAATTTCCCTGGATGAGCAATAGAACAAAAAGCATTTGACTCTTTTGTTAACTTAACGGCCTCATCTAAATTAAGATTCGCTTCAAAAGAAAAACGTTCATCACCAAATTTTTCAACTATACTTTTCTTTACTGGTAGTTTTATTTCTCTTTTATTTGCAATATCATCTATATACTCAACCAAAGCCTTTACATAACCATTCGAGGCAACATTTTTTAATAAACCATTATCTGATTCTTTACGCATTTTTTCCACAGAAAAGTCAGTATTAAATAATTTATTAAAATCATCAAAAAGATCTTGGGTTTTTTGTATCAAATAAGATTTTCTTTTTGATAATTGTTTAATTAAATGCTCATCATTTAAATCAAATGCGTAAATTAAAAAATCCATTGGCATTGAATTTTCAGCTAATGATTTATTTTTAAATTTTACTGACATTTCTAATCCAGGTATAAAATTAAGCTTAGAATATTTTTCTGGATTTTTAGATATTTCTTCTGCAATAATTTTTACACCTTCTATACTATCATGATCTGTCAAAGAAAATGTGAACTTTTCACTAATCGGCAACTGTTCAGCTCTTTTACGAGCCTGTTCAAGAATTTCCAACGGTGTCATTTGACCATCTGACATAGTTGAATGCATGTGTAAATTAACTTTAAAATTTTTAGCTACATCATAATCATCATGTGTAAAGTTAGAAATGATTTTTTTAAACTTTTCTTTATCCGTAATGATAATATCAGACAACATATTTTTTATTTTCTTAGTATCCACATCTGAAACAACATCTAAAGAACTAACGCCCTTTCCTTTTTGAACAGCAGCAAAAGCAACCAAACCTGCAACAGCTAAACCAGCTGCACCGGCAATTGCAGTTTTAACATTAAAATCATTATTATGTTTAAATTGTGCAGGACTATCCTCTTGTTTTATAACTTTATGAGACGGTACCAGTATCCTTTGTGTAGGAAAGGTCGATGTTTT
>JAZSQW010000043.1:0-6115 GCA_045538205.1 Candidatus Avigastranaerophilus sp.
GGACATAAAATTGTTTTTGCATATAAAAAAGGTACTTTAATAAATATAAGTAGTTGGGTTAAAACGGGTTCTATTAATGAAGATGATGTGAATAATGGCATATCTCATTTTTTAGAGCATTTAATGTTTAAAGGGACTGAAAAACACAAAGCCGGCGAATTTGATAGAATTCTTGAAGGACGTGGAGCTTTAGTTAATGCTGCGACTTGGAAAGATTATACTTTCTATTATGTTACAATTCCCCAAGGCGTTGGTGATAAAAATTTTAAAGATACTTTGAATTTACACGCTGATATGATGTTGAACCCTGTTGTGCCTGATAATGAAATCGGAGCTCCGTTTGATATAAATAATCCTGAAATTAAGGAAAAAAGAGAGCGCCATGTTGTAATTGAAGAAATAAGAATGCGCAAAGATCAGCCTTGGACAAAAGTTTATAATTTGGTAAATAAAAATATGTATTCTTCTCATCCATATAAACGTGATGTTATTGGTAATGAGCAAATTATTTCTACTGTTACAAGACAAACTGTGCTTGATTATTATAAAACACACTATACTCCTAATAATATTACAACTATTATTGTTGGTGATATTGATATGGAAACAGCTTTACCTTTAATTTGTCAGGAATTTGATTTTAAAGGTAGAGAAAATGCACAAAAATTAATCTATGAAATTGATAAGCCAACATGTGAAACAAAAATAGTAGAAGAATATTCTAAAATTAATACAGCTTTTTTAATGTTTGGTTATCTTGGACCTGTTGCTGTTGATATAAAAACATCAACTATATTAGAAATGATTTGTTTGATTTTAGGTCAAGGTCAAAGTTCAAGACTTTATCAAGAATTAATTGAAAAAGCATCTGATGCTGTCTTTAATATTGTTTCTTCTGATTATTATCATTTTAGAGATGGTGGTAATTTCTTTATTCAAGCTAACTTCAAACCAGAAAATAAAGATATAGCAATTGAACAAATAAAAAATCAGGTAGAAAAGTTATGCGCAGAAGGAATAACTGAAAAAGAATTGAAAAAAGCTAAAAAGAAGTTGAAAGCAGGTTTTGCTGAAAATTCTGAAACGGTTTCTGATATTGGTGAAAATATTGGTTTCTATATGACCGTATGCGACAATTTAGAATACATAGAAGAGTATATAAATGTAATTGATACAATAACAATGGAAGATATTAAAAATGTTGCTCAACAATATTTGAATATTAATCATGCAACAATTTCTATATTAATGCCTGAAAGTTATAAGAAATAGAGGTTTATGATGCAACAAACTATATTGAATAATGGAATAAAAACTTTAGTTAAAAATAATAAAAATACTCCAAGAATTGCTTTTGTTATGTATTCAAAATTAAATAAAGATGAACCTAAAGCCGGGTTGTATTATTTAATGTCACAATTATTGTTTCAAGGTACAACAAATAGATCTTCTGAACAATTAGCAATGGATTTGGAAGAAAATGCTATTGATATAAGTGTAGAAAAAAAGGCTGATTATCTTCGTTTTAAAGTTCAATGTTTAAAAGAAGATATTGAATTAGCAATGAGTATTTTTCAAGATATTATAGAAAATTCTACATTCGCAGAATATGAAAAAGAAATAATAAAAATAAAAGGTGAGTTCGCTGCAGATTTAGATTCTGCAAAGGTTTTAGCTCAAGATAATTATTATAGAACAATATTTAAAAATCATTCATATGGTATTGGCAGACAAGAAGTTCTTGATGCTATTTCTTCAATTACAAAAGATGATTTGTTTGAAGCTTGGAATGAAATAAAAAGTATTTCACAAAAAAATATTGTAGTTGTTGGTGATGTTAATGTAGAAAAAATTGTTGATTTATTGAATATGCATTTATCTTCTTTGTCAGTAAAAGACGTTGAAGATGTAAGGAAAGAAATCATTCCTTTAGTTGAAAATGTTGTTTCTGTTGTTGAAAAAGAAGATGCTAATCAAGCGCAAATTTTTCAAGGTTGGCAATTCCCTAACATCTATTCAGAAGATTATCCTTTAATAATATTGTTAAATACAATCTTGGGTTCTTCTGGTCTATCATCAAGACTTTTCTTAGAATTAAGAGAAAAACAAGGCTTGGCTTATACAGTTAGAAGCGTATGGGAACCATTTATATTGGGTGGCAATTTCTTTGTTTATATTGGCACAGAACCTAAAAATATTAAAACTTCAATTGAAGGTTTTAAAATAGAAATTAATAAAATAATGACAGAATTAGTTGGAGAAGAAGAATTAAATTCTGCCAAAATGAATGCTATTGGCAAACGTCAGTTTTATCAAGAAACTAATATGTTAGAGGCAATCTTAAAAGGTTATTATGAGTTTTTAGGGTTGGGTTATGATTATGAAGAAAAATTGATAGAACGTATAAATAATGTAACAAGTGAAGAGTTAATTAATGTTGCTAAAAAATATTTTTCAGTACCAACTGCATTAAGTGTGCTTGCTCCAAAAAAATATTTAAGTGAAGCAAATTTAATTTAATGCCATACCAATAAAATTATGGTAAAATCAACTAAGAAGATATGAATAAAGTAGACAATAAAATAATAAATAAAAAAATAGATGCATTCAGAAAATCTGGCAATTTTCAACAAGCTATAGAAACTTGTAAAGTTGCTATTTCTGAAGATGAAAATAATGCAGATTTACATGTAAAACTTGGTGATTTGTATATGGAACGTCATTTAGATGTTTCACAAATGCAACAATGCGCTGATGAGGCTATTACAGAATACCAAAGAGCTTTAGAAGTTTGTGTTAATTCTGCTGAAATTTATTATAAAATAGGTATTGCTTTTTATTATAAAAGAGAACTTGATAAGGCTTTAAATTATTTTAAATTAGCATTAGAGCATAATGAAAAATTAAATGATGCTAATTTTATGATAGCTCAAATTTTTAAGCAAAAAGGCGATTTCTTAGAGTCTATTGAATATGCACAAAAAACGGTACAAAATGCACCATTCCGCTCTTCAAGAGCATATATTTTATTGTATAGTTTATTAAAATTATCTTCACGTGCTAAGAAATTTGATATTTATTTTAATTTAATAGCTTCTTTTTTAACTTTGCCGTTTGATAAAGAGGCACTAAAGGCTGTATTTAGAAATATTTCTTATTTTAAATATACCTTAATTCTGTTAAAGATATCTTTGATGATACGTTTTCAAGGTTTTACACAAGAAGTTATTGATTTGTATCGTGAAACAATTGATAAAGCGCCAAGATTTGTTGGTTTATATTTAAATTTAGGTAGAGTTTATTATGAACTTCAAAGATATGAAGATGCTATTTGCGAATATAAAATGGCAATTTGGTTAGATAGTTTAAATATAAGCGCTTATTATTGTTTGTGTCAGGTTTACGAAGAACAAAAAGATTTTGAAAATGCCGTTATAACTTGTCAAAAGATGATAGAATTACAACCACATGTTGCAGAATTCCATTGCAAAATGGCTCAGTACGCATACTTGATGGGCGATATAGAAACTGCCGTTGAGCATTATCAAACAGCTGTTACTATAAATCCAAGTTCAAAGTGGACAAGTGTAGTTGCTCAAACTTTAGGTTTCATTTTCCAAGAAAATACAAAAGATTTAGATGCTGCTATTGCTTCATATCAAAATGCTTACAATTTAAATCCTGACGATATTGATATTTATTTAAATTTAGGTAATGTGTTCTTTGAAAAAGGCTCTTACGATAATGCTTTAATAGTTTATAAAAAGGCGCTTGAAATGTCTCCTTATAATGCTCGTTTGCATTGTAATTTAGGCTATTTGTATTGGGGCAAAGGAAATATTGAAGAAGCTATAAAAGAATATGAAAAAGCTATTAAGTATGATAATACTTATGATATCGCTTATAACAATTTAGGTGTTATTTACCTTGATGACTTAGGAAAAGTAACAAAAGCTATTGAATTATTTGAAGCGGCAAGAAAATATAATCCAAATTATGCTTTGGCAAATTACAATTTGGCTCGTTCTGTTGCTATAAAAGGTGATAAAGTAGAAGCTGCTAAATTATATCAATTAGCTAAAGATATAAATACATATACTCAAGAGTTAGATCCTCTTGATATTCAAGATAAAATTCAAGATTTATTTACTTAGGAGAGGATATGGAGAATATTCAAAATATAAGGGTTTTGTATTCTGATACAGATGCTTATGGTGTTATCTGGCATGGTGCATATGTTAAATGGTTTGAAGCTGCTCGTGTTGAATTTATTGAAAAATTGGGTTTTAGTATTGAATATTTTGAAGAAAATAGTATTGCATTCCCTGTTGTTGATATGGATATTAGATATAAATCTTCAGGATTTTTGTATGAGTATATTGAAATAGTTACAACTATCAAAGAATTAAAACCTATGTATATTTCTTTTGAGCATAAAGTTTATGAAAAGGAATCTAAAACATTAAGAGTTATTGGGCACACTTCTGTTGTTACTATTGATACAAAAACAGGCAAAATGCTACGCAAAATGCCTGCTGATTTGTATTCTAAACTTCAAGAAGTTTTAAACTAAAACTGCATCTGATAATTCTTTTTTAATATCTTCAACAAGAACGTGTTCAATTGGTGAATTATCATCTTTTTTAAGATATACGTCTTTAATGCCTGCTTGTACGATAAATCTTTTGCATAAAATACAAATGAAGTTATGACCGTAAATGTACATTGTAGCATTTTGACATCTATCTTGTCCTGCTTGGATAATTGCGTTTTGTTCAGCGTGAATGCTTCTGCAAGTTTCGTATCTTGTTCCTGATGGAATATTGTTTTCAACTCTATAACATTTTCCGATTTCGTAACAAGAAATTACTTTTAATAATGTTCCATTATATCCTATTACTTTGATTTTTTTGTCTTCTCCAACAATAACAGCACCTACTTGTGCTCTTAAGCAATTTGAACGTGTTGCACAGGTTTTAGCTATTTCTAAAAAATATTCGTTCCATTCTTTTACCATTTGTATCCCCTTTTTATTATTTATAATATATCAAAGTTTTTCCATGTCTTCATAATAAGTTAACTCTTTTGTTAAGTATTTATACATTTATTGCTATTTAATTTAAAATATATTTATGGAAGATTTACAAAGCTTTTCTAAAAATAAAAAAAATATTTGGGTAAGCACAACTGGATATAGAACACTTTTAATATTAAGACTTCTTTTGCAACAAGAAAGAACTCTTGATGAATTGATTTCTTTGTTAAAAGAAGATATGGTTGTGCAAAAAGCTATATCAAAAGATACAATTAGAGTTGCAATTAATACTTTAAGAAAGGTTGGTTGCGTAATTCCTCGACCTGAAAGGGCTAATGATTATAAATATAAAATAGTTTCTCATCCTTTTGTTTTGTCGTTGTCTAAAGAGCAAATTAAAGCTTTTTTGAAATTACGTGATATTCTTTGTGAAGATTATGATTGGAAGAAAATTCTTTTAATTAATGATTTGTATGAAAAAATATTTTCATTAGCTAATGATTCAGAACAAGTAGAAATGGTTCGTGAGTCAAAATTATTATCAGGTATAGATAAAGATTTATTGCTTTCTTTATCGAATTCTAAATTAATTGATAAAAAGATAACAATAGAATATAAATCTGTAAAAGTAGGAATAGAAGATATAGAAGTTGTTCCTAAAAAATTTGTTTATCAAAATGGTAAGTTGTATTTAGTTTGTTATAATTTTAAGTATTTTCAAAATAGTATTTTAAATGTTGAGCGTATAACAAAAATAAAAAGTATTAATTTAGAAAAAACGTATGAAGATGTTGGTGTATACGAGGTTGTTTATAAGGTAAATAACGAAAGTTTTAAAAGTTTTGAATTAAAAGAAAATGAGCAAATTATTGAAAAAGCAGAAAATAGTTTAACTGTTAAGGCTAAGGTAATGGATGAATTTCTTTTTATTCAAAGAATACTTTTATATGGAACTGATTTTGAGATAATCGCACCTGATTTCTTTAAAGAAAAATTAATTGATAAATTAAAATTATTAAAAAGAGGATATGAAAATGAATAAAGAAGAAAAGATTTTTGATACAGCATTTCGTATTCTCG
>JAZSQW010000125.1:0-4447 GCA_045538205.1 Candidatus Avigastranaerophilus sp.
CCACCGAATATTTCTTTTATTCTAAACTTTAAAACAATTTCTTAGCTTTTGTCTCCGACGGGTCTCCCGACGGGGGAACTTTTCCCGCAAAAGTTCCACAAAGCTCGTCCCCGCTGTTACGTTGCTTGAATTACTAATTTCGACCAAAGCTGCGGAACTCGTCAAATGCTTCGCATTTTCCTCTGACAGTCCTCGCTTGACGTCGTCTCTATAAGTAATTCTACGCAACTCCACAAAGGGGACATTAATTTTTTATTTTTTTACAGCAAACAAGTTTGCATTATTTTTCTATCATTAAAAATTATATTGATAATATTATTTATGTAATTTACATAAAAAAAGAAGCCTATTATAAGGCTTCTTCTTTGAATATTTTTTGATTTTTTAGAATGTTAAATCTTGAGTTTTTGTTTGAATTTTTGTTAAAGCTGTTTGAACAAAATCATCAATGCTCATTTTACCAGCTTCACCAATACCACGAATTCTTACAGCAACTTTACCTTCTTCAATTTCCTTATCACCCATAACAAGTACATAAGGAACTTTGTTGCCTTGAAGTGCTTCTCTAATCTTATAACCCATACTTTCAGAACGGTCATCAAGTTTAACTCTAACACCTGCTGCATACAATTTATCATATACTTGTTTAGCATAATCACAATGTCTTTCAGCAATAGGAACAACTGTTACTTGAGTTGGAGCTAACCACATTGGGAATGCACCAGCAAAGTGTTCAATTAAAATACCGTGGAAACGTTCCATTGAACCAAAGATTACTCTGTGTAACATTACAGGAGTCTTCATTTGTCCATCTTTATCTTGGTATTTAATATCAAATCTTTCAGGTAAGTTGAAGTCTAATTGGATAGTAGCACATTGCCATGTTCTGCCTAAAGCGTCTTTAACTTTAAAGTCAATTTTTGGACCGTAGAATGCGCCATCACCTTCATTAACTTCATAAGCCATTCCACGTTTATCCATAGCTTCTCTTAAACCAGCTTCAGCTAATTCCCAATTAGCTAATTCACCAACATAGCTTTCAGGTCTTGTTGATAATTCAACTTCAAAATCCATTTTAAAGATAGCCATTGTATCAGCAACAAAATCGATAATTGCGTTGATTTCATCAACTAATTGTTCAGGTGTACAGAAAATATGAGCATCGTCTTGAGTAAAGCCTTGAACACGTGTTAAACCTGCTAAAGCACCTGATTTTTCTTTTCTGTATACAGTACCTAACTCAGCCATTCTTAATGGTAATGAACGATAAGAATATCTATTTGCTTGATAAATCATAATATGGAATGGGCAATTCATTGGTTTTACAATAAATTGATCATCTTCTTCGTTTTCTTTTTTAATAAAGAACATATTCTCTTTATAGTGATCAATGTGACCAGAAATTTCCCATAATTTTGATTTTGCAATTTGAGGAGTTGTAACGATTACATAACCTCTTTTTCTATGTTCTGTTCTCCAATAGTTTTCAATTTCTTCACGAACAATTGCCAAATTTGGGTGCCATAAAACTAAACCACCACCAATTTCTTCTCTTACAGAGAATAAATCTAATTGTGTACCTAATTTTCTATGGTCACGTTTTTGAGCTTCTTCTAAGAAATTCAAATATTGTTCTAAATCTTCTTTATTCCAAAATGCTGTAGCATAAATTCTTTGAAGCATTTTGTTTTTTTCGTTACCTCTCCAATACGCACCAGCAACCTTTAATAATTTAATAGAATTGCCTTTAATATATGAAGAATTTGGAACGTGAGGTCCACAACAAAAATCGTTGAATAAAACATTGCCTTCTTTATCTTTAGTTAGATATAAAGTAGGGTTATCATTTTTATGTTCTTCTAATAACTCAGCTTTATAAATTTCGCCTTGAGCTTTAAATTCAGCGATTTGTGCTTCAACATCAGGAATTTCATATTTTTCGAAGGTTAAATTTTGTTTTAAAATTGATTTCATTTCGTTTTCAATTTTTTCTAAATCTTCATCAGTAAATGAATGACCTTCCAAATCGAAATCATAATAAAAACCATTATCAACAGCAGGGCCGATAGCTAATTTTGCTGTTGGAAACAACTTTTGAACAGCTTGCGCCATAATATGTGAAGCTGAGTGTCGTAAAATATGTAAATTCTCGTTGTTCTTTTCCATAATTTCCCTCTTTTTTCATCTAATTTATTAATTAATTTATATCACTAATAAAATATTTCATCAATAATTGAGAGGGAATAAAACGATTATTCTTTAATAATTATCAAATTATTAGCTATTTTCATTTTACAAGTTGGAAGCACAACATCTTGTAAGCCATTAGCAATACTAATAATACTTCTTGCAGCCAAAGTAACTTCTTCACCTTGATATGTAAATGTATAATCTGTATCTCTATCTGATCTAATAGTAATTTGACTCATATATAACTCCTTAATCTATAATTCTTCTTCCTTCAAGCGCTTTTGCCAAAGTAACTTCATCAGCATATTCTAAGTCTGAACCGATTGGCAAGCCAAAAGCTATTCTTGAAATTTTAATATTAAATGGTTTTAAAAGTTTTGATAAATATAAACTTGTAGCTTCACCTTCAACAGATGGACTTAAAGCTAAAATTATTTCTTTTATATTTTCATCACTCAATCTATTAACCAATTCTTTTATTCTAATATCTTCAACACCAATACCATCTAAAGGTGAAAGTGTGCCTTGCAAAACGTGATAAAGCCCCTTGTATTCTCTTGTTTTTTCAATTGCAATTAAGTCTTTTGTTTCTGCGACAACACAAATAGTTGTTCTATCACGTCTGTCATCAGCACATATTTCGCAAGGGTTTGAAGCAGACATATTAAAACAAATATCACAATAATGAATACTTTTTTTAGCTTCAGTCAAAATAGCAGAAAATTTTTCCACCTCAGACAATGGCATTTTCAATAAATGAAATGCCATTCTTTGTGCTGATTTTGGTCCAATTCCTGGAAATTTTTGAAAAAATTCTATTAGCTGAGCTAAAGGCTTTGTATATTCCATTAGAATAATCCTGGAATATTGATGCCAGCAGGAACAATGCCTTTCATTTTATCTTGCATTTTTTTAGTTGCATCTTTAGTTGCTTGTTGCATTGCAGATGTAATTAAATCTTCAAGCATTTCAAGTGTTTCATCATCAACAGAATCTGGATTTTCAGCATTAATAGCTGCTTTTGTTAATTTAATAGATTTAAATTTGCCATGACCATCACAAACAACAGTAACTGCACCATTACCAGCAACTGCAGGAATTTCTGTGTTAGCTAAATCTCTTTGAGCGTCTTGTAATCTTTTTTGCACCATTTGTGCTTGTTTCATCATATTTGCTAAATTCATAATTTAAACTCCATATCACATAACCTACTGAAAATTATTATATGATAAGCGTTTACCCATAGCAAGTTATTTATTTATCTAATAATTCAGAAAGTCGCATTTCTCTTTTTTTTGTTTTCTTTATTTTACGGGCAGGAGTTGGTGTTGCTGTTTCAAAAGCACACAATCCTACAGGCATTTTTTCTTGACCACCAAGCATTAAAATCTCTTTTACAAAATTTAGTATTTCTTGCATTTTAGCCTCACTATCGTAAACTTTTTTATTTCTCACAAAATATATAACTACTTTATATCTCATTTAGTTCATTTTTATCCTCCACTTATGCTATATTTAAGATTATGGAAAATTACTTAGAGATTAATTATGAAAACAATATGAAAATGCTATCCGAAGCTATAAAATGTTGCGAGGATAATTATTCTCATGAAGATATTATTGAAGTTTTAAAATCAGATGATGATATTAAAAAACAATTTTGCCTAATTGAATTAAAATCAATTAACAACCAAGAAGAAGCAAATATATTGGTGCATAATTTAACTAATCATTCAGGTCCAATTAGAGAAACCTCTGCTTTCAAAATTGGAGAATTAATCTTTCAAAATGAATATAAAAAATATTTTCAAACTAAAGAAATTATTGACTCTTTTGTAAAAGCCATTACAGATATAAACCCTTCTGTATCAAGATACACTGTAGAATTTATAAAAAACATTGATGATGTTGAATATTTATACAAAAGAATCATTGAAGAAATTATTATTACACTATCCAAAACTGATGAAACTGTTAAAAATCGTTCTTATGTTCAAAACAAAAAGAATTTTAATTTATATTGGAATTTAGAAGCAATAATTGCAATATCTGAAAACATTTCTATAGCAAAAGAATTGGAAGAAATTCTGCAAAAAACCGCATTATTTAACGATTACACGATTAGAGAAAAAACTGCAAAAGTAGCTTCTGTTTTGAAAATAGAATCCGTTTTAAATCTTTTAAAAGATGATGATAATGTTTATGTAAAAAAATATCTAAAATAGACAATCTTAAAACATTTGTTATAATTAAAATA
>JAZSQW010000035.1:0-14911 GCA_045538205.1 Candidatus Avigastranaerophilus sp.
CACCCGCTTGGCCTCCGACTTTGCATTTTTTACTGACATTATTAAACTTCCTTACTATTTTTTAATTTTTTTTGATAAAAATAAATAACAAAAACAACTGTTGAAATTAAAGCAATGATGCCTGAAATACTATATGAAAGATTAAACCCGATATTTGAGTTTAAAATAAACATAGCAGTTACAATTAAATAAAATATTGCAGGAATTAATGTCATAAAGTAATTACGCTTATTTTGATACAAATAAACTGTTGCATATAAAAATGTTGGAATAGCGATTAATTGATTAAAGAAATTAAAATAACGCCAAACAACAGAAAAACTATCTGCATTCATTTTTGCCCAAAGTATAATTCCAATAATTATACAAGCAAGAGGCACAACAATAACCAAACGATTTTTTGTAATTTTTTGATTTAAATTAAGAGCTTCTGAAAGAATAATTCTTAACCCTCTTAAAGCAGTATCACCAGAAGTTATAGGCAAGACAACAACAGCGATTGTAACTATACAAGCCAAAACAGGTATAACAAAAACATCTGCAATACTATTAATAACATTAGCAGTACCAATTAAATTTTCAGGAACAAGATTTAAAGAATAAACATGCATTGCCGCCGCAGCCCATATCATAGCTATTAATGATTCAAGGCACATCATTCCATAAAATACTTGTCTGCCATCTTTTTGAGTTTGTATTGTTCTTGAAATTATTGTTGACTGAGTAGAATGAAAGCCTGATAATAACCCACAACTAACAGTCATAAAGAATACAGGGAATATTGCATACTTAAGTGGATGCTGATTTATTAAAGAAAAATCAATATTTTGTAATTGAACTCCTTTTGTAAAGAAGCCGACAACAACAAGTGCTGTACCTGTTAACAATAGAAAACCAAAAATTGGATAAAATCTACCAATAATTTTATCAATTGGGAAAAGAGTTGCAAGAATATAATACAATGCAATTACAACATATATTGAAATTACAACAGGATTTGCCAAAGAAAAATCAGTTTGATTAAAAAATCTTTGAGCCATTAAATCACCTGCAGTATAAACAAATACAGCCGTTAATAACAATAAAAGAATTGAAACAATAAAAATAAATATAAAATAAAATTTATTTCCAAGATATTTTTTTATTAATTCGGTAATTTGAGCGCCATTATTTTTAACAGAAAGCATACCTGAAAAATAATCATGAACACCGCCCATAAAAACACAACCAATTGGAATTAAAAGAAAAGCAATAGGACCAAAAAGAATGCCCTGAATAGCACCTAATATAGGACCAAGCCCTGCAATATTTAATAAATGAATTAATAAATTTCTATTTTTAGATAACGGAACATAATCAACACCATCTGATAATGCATTGGCAGGAGTTGGAGTATCATCAATTCCAAATTGTTTTTCTGTATATCGAGAATAAAATAAATATCCAACTAATAAAATAACTAAACCGATTAAAAAAGTAATCATAAATTCACGCTTTCATTATTTAAACATTGGAGTTGATAAATATCTCTCACCTGTATCAGGTAAAATTACAACAATATTTTTACCAATATTTTCAATTCTATTAGCCAAAACTTTTGCTGCAAAAAGAGCAGCGCCAGATGAGATACCAACTAACAATCCTTCTTGACTTGCAAGTTCTCTGCCAGTTTTATAAGCTTCTTCTTCAGTAACTGTAATTATTTCATCTATAACATCTTTATCTAAAGTATTAGGAACAAAATTTGCCCCAATACCTTGCAAGCCATGTTTTCCTGAATATCCTTGTGACAATAAAGGAGATGAAAACGGCTCAACAGCAACAACTTTAACATTAGGATTTTTAACTTTTAAGTAATTTCCACAACCAGAAATTGTACCACCTGTTCCAACTCCTGCAACTAAAATATCTACATTACCATTTAAATCTTCCCATATTTCTTTGCCTGTAGTTTCAAAATGAGTTTGCGGATTAACACTATTTTCGAATTGAGAAGGAATATAACTATCAGGTATAGTTTCAGATAATTCAATAGCCTTTGCAACTGCTCCTTGCATACCTAAAGCTCCTTCTGTCAAAACAATTTCTGCACCATATGCCTTCAATAATTCTTGACGTTCTGTGCTCATAGTATCAGGCATAGTAAGAATAACTCTATAACCAAAATAAGTTCCAATTGCAGCCAAACCAATTCCAGTATTGCCACTTGTGGGCTCAATAATTACTGAATTATTTTTTAATTTGCCTTCTTTTTGAGCAGCTAATATCATTGATAAAGCAACTCTATCTTTAATACTTCCTGCAGGATTAAAATATTCTAATTTCGCAAATATTTTTGCTTGTAAGTTATTATTTTTTTCAATATTTAATAAATTCATCATCGGAGTATTTCCGACTAATTCAGTTATATTTCTATAAAACATAAAAATCCCTCTATCCTAAGAATATTTTATAAATTTAGCCATATAAATGCAAATATTTTATAATTATTCATTTTGACAATTAATTTTGCAAATATACTCTTCAAGGCTCTTTTTAATTGAATGAGCAACTCTATACCTAAAATTTTCATTTTTCAATAAATGATACTCTTCTGGATTAATAAGATAAGCAACTTCTATTAAAACTGAAATTGGATTAGTTTGACGAACAACCGCAAAACTTGAACGATGTATTCCATTGTTTTTTATATTCAAATCGGAAGCCAAATTATCAACAATAATTTGAGAAAGTTCCTTTGCATTATCATTATAATAATGAACTTCAGCGCCGTGTCTAACAAATGGATTTTTACCATATGGCAAAGAATTACAATGTATACTTATAGAAATAAAAGCATTATTTTCTTTAGCCAATAAAACTCTATCGTATAACTCAATAAAATAATCATCTCTTCGAGAATAAGATACATTAGCGCCATCTTTTTTTAACAAATTCATTAATTTATTTGCAATATCTAAATTAATATCTTTTTCAAAAGTTCTTTCAGGAGTCAAAGCACCTTTATCTTTTCCACCGTGACCTGCATCAACAAAAATATTAACGTCATTCAATGGATAATATTCACTATGATTTTCGTTTGTTTTAGCCATTCTTAAAACTAAATTATTATCTTCATATAAAGCATCATAACCAAATACAGTTGGAACTTTGTCTGAATTATAAATATACGCACCATTTTCTGTGCCATAAATAGTTAACTGAACAGAATCTTGATTATTCTTTAAATTAAAAAATGTAGGATGAGATGTATAAAATTTAACATAATCATAATTCTTATCAGAATATTTTTTTATCTTTTTTATTTGAACAGGAAACTTATTTAATACTTTTACAGGTGGTGTAATGATAGACTTATGCACCCAAAAATCACCATCAGTATCAGCAATTTTATAAAAATCACCTTTCTTTGCATCTAAATATAAAATAACCCCTTTGGGGATATCAATAATACGAGTAGAGCCCAAGACAGGTTTATTTCGTATAGTAGAATATTCATTTGTGGTTTTCGCATATAATAGGCCATCTTTAACAACTGCTGGATGAGATACAACAGTAGGGGTTACATTTGGAGATACTTTTTGTTTTTTTCTTATTTCATTACGTTTGATTATATATGTATGCCTTGTTGCTTTCCCATTATTGTTTGAAACTACAGAAATTTTATTAGTACCTACTTTTAAAGGAACCATTTCTACAAAAAAACGATTGTCCCATAAACGTATCAACTTAGAATTTATATAAACTGCTTCACCTTCTTGAACATTACCCATAAAATAAGTTTCTGGGGAATTAATAGTTAAAGTTTTTTGTTTAGGATGAATAATATCGACATCAGCAATTGACGGCAATATATTCATAAATAAAAATATAAATAATAATAAAATTCTTTGGAACATAAAAATAAGTTTAAATTAAGACTAAAGATTTAGCAAATAGGTTAAGTTTCTTAATTCCCTTGCTACATGGAAAGAAATATGTGTATAATTAAATCAAAAGTAACAGAGGAAAAATGACTAATAAAAAGATAGATGTAATTATTGTTGGAGCAGGACCTGCAGGTGTAAGTGCAGCGAAAATTTTAGCTGACAACAACAAAAAAGTTTTAATTGTCGATAGAGCAAACGAAGCAGGCGATAAAAATATGTTTGGTGGGGCTATCTACACTCAACAAACAAAAGAAATTTTTCCTAATTTTACAGACTCAGCCCCTATTGAAAGAGGTATTTCTGAGCAAAAAATCTTTATGCTAACTGATTCTGAAAGCAATGAAATTTCCAACAACACTTATAAAAAGGAGAATTTCAATGCATATAGCGTTAATCGTGCAAAGTGGGATAAATGGTGTGTAGAAGAAGTAATTAAAGCTAATGGCTATTACGCACCAAAAACACTTGTAAAAGAATTAATAATTGAAAATGGTAAAGTAGTTGGCATTCAAACAGAGCTTGAAAAATATTATGCAAATTTAGTTATTATTGCAGACGGTGTAAACTCTCTACTTGCAAAACAAATTGGGTTAAGAAAAGAAATAAAAGATTCTGATGTTACACTAAACGTTAAAGAAGTTATTAAACTTCCAAAACAAGTTATTCAAGATAGATTTAATATAGAAGAAAACAACGGTTGTGCTTGTAAAATTCTTGGTGGCCCACTAAAAGATATGTTTGCTTTAGGATTTTTATACACAAATAAAGAATCTATATCCATTGGTTTCGGAGTTGGCTTAGACGAACTTAAAAAAATCAAAAAAACTCCATATGAATTATTAGATGAATTAAAAAAGCACCCTGCAATAAACAAATACATAAAAGATGGTGAAACAATAGAATATTCTGCACATATGATTCCTGAAGGTGGATTTGATTGCATTCCACAATTATATACAGATGGAGCTATGATTATTGGCGATGCAGCAATGTTCGTTAATAACGTTCATATGGAAGGAACAAACTTAGCAATGCTAAGCGGAAAATTAGCAGCAGAAACAGCTATTGTTGCTATAGATAAAAATGATTTTTCTAAAAAAACACTTTCTTTATACAAAAAGAAAATAGAAAAAAGTATAATATTTAAAGATTTAAAAACACATAGAAACACAATAAAAGTTTTAAAGAAAAATATAAAAACACTTACAAATCTATATCCTGAATTAATTGGTGATTTCATAAAATTAATTACAGATGCAGATGGAATTGATAAAAAATCAAAATATTGTGAATTCGTAAAAAAGATTATTACAACAGGCGTAATATTCAAAACAATACCGTTAGCAATTTTAGCAATGGGGAAATGTATCAAAAGATGAACATTAATGAAAAATTATCAACTTTAAAATATAATAAAGATACAGATAGTCATTTAATAGTAAATAATGACATCTGTCAAAGTTGCCAAGAAAAATTCTGTACACATATATGTCCCGCAAACGTATATGAATGGATTGAAAAAGAAAATACAATGGCAATAAGATATGAAAATTGTTTAGAGTGTGGCGCTTGTAAAATAGCTTGCGAAAAGAAAAATATACAATGGCGTTACCCAAATGCAGACTATGGTATAAAATATAAAAACGGTTAGTAAAGAGAGGTATCAAATGCGCGAAGAGTACAATGGAAAAGCAAGAAGATGGTACGATAAAGATCCTATTTTATCTCGTTCAATGAAAACATTAGAAGCCTCAGATGATGAGACACAAATAAAAGTTGCATTAAACCTAATTAAAATTATTGTTGAACACAACTTAGCATATAGTGAATTTACTGACGTAAATGAAATTATTGAAGCCGTTGAAGAAGGTATGGACCAAAAGGCAAACTCAAGATGGTATGACATCGACCGTACAGTAAGAGCAGCAATTAATATGCTTCAAAACTCTCCGGCAGAAACACAAAAAATATTAGCTAAAGAAATGGCAAAATTAGTTATTGATAAAATAAAAGAAGATAAAGACGTAGAAGAATTAAAGAAAGAATTAGCAGAAGCTGATGAAGATTTCTTTGATGATGATAAAGATGATTTTTTAGGGAAGTAGGAACAAATGGCAATCCGCAAAACATGGAATATAGAACAAAAACAAATAACAAATGAAATTCTTGAAGCTTGCGGAAATAACGTAATACTTGCTACTTTACTTGCAAATAGAAATATAAATACACAAGATAAAATAAAGGCGTTTTTAAATCCGTTAAAAGCGCCTTTGTCTTTACCTGATGTTTTCTGTGATATCAAAAAAAGTGTAGATAGAATACAAAAAGCAATTGAAAATAACGAAAACATTCTTATTTATGGCGACTTTGATGCAGACGGAATTACTGCAACAGCAATTCTATACCTAACATTAAAAGAAATAGGCGCAAATGTTGATTATTATATCCCAGATAGAGAGACGGAAAGTCACGGTTTAAATACAAAAGCACTAATAAACGCAATTTCAAAGAAGAAAGCGAAATTAATTATTACAGTAGACTGTGGTATTTCAAACATTACAGAAGTAAATTTTGCAAATAGTTTTAAAACAGATGTAATCATAACAGACCACCACGAAGCACCTGAAACCTTACCAAATGCCTATGCAATATTAAACCCTAAAGCACAAAATTCACTAATAGATAATTTAAGTATTAATGAGCTTGAAAGTTTAAATTACTTAGCAGGCACAGGTGTTGCTTTTAAATTAGCCTGCAAGTTATTAGATACATATAACAAACAAGAATTTGTAACACAAATCATACCTATATGTGCAATAGGCACAATCGGAGATGTTGTTGAACTAATTGGCGAGAATAGACGAATAGTTCAAATGGGAATAGAAATTTTAAAAAACGGACAAAACGAAAACATTCAAAAATTATTAAAAGCAGCAAAAATTGAGAATACTTCAAACTTAACTGCAGAAAATATTGCATTTGGTATTGTGCCAAGAATAAATGCAGCTGGCCGTCTTGAAAAAGGCGAACTTGCTCTTAAATTATTTATTTCAACAAATACTGATGAAGTAAACGAGATTATAGAAAAGCTAAATAATTTAAACGAAGAACGACAAGAACTTTGCGATACAACATTTAAAGAAGCAACGGAACAATTTCAAAGAGAATCAAACAAAAAAAGTATTATTTTATTCAATAAAGATTGGCACATAGGCATAATCGGTATCGTTTCATCAAAATTAGTTGAAGAATACAATAAACCAACATTTTTAATGACACAAGATCCAAATAATGAAAACATTATCAGATGCTCTTGCAGAAGCATTCAAGATGTTAATATCTATGAAATATTATCAGAACATAAAGACTGCTTTGCTGGTTTTGGCGGTCACAAAATGGCTGCAGGTTTTTCTTTCGATAAAACTAAATATTCTTTTGAACAAATAAAAGAGAAAATAAATCAAACTATAGACGAACAAACACAAAATGTTGATTTTAATACAATAAAAATAAATGCAGATATGGAATTATCTCCTGCTGATATTTCTCTTGAGTTAACAGAAACAATTAAAAGATTAGAACCATTTGGAAGTGCGAACCCATCACCTTTATTTGTTATGAATAAATTAACCTTAACTAATCATAAAATGATGGGACAAAACGAAAATCACCTAAAAATGTATTTAACAAAAGAAAATTCACCGATTTTTGAAGCGATAAAATGGAACACACCAAAATTCAATTTGCCACAAAATGCTGAATTAGATATCCTTTTTTCTGTTAGGGAAAATGTTTTTAACGATAAAAAATCAGTACAAATTATAACATCTGATATTCACTCAGAATATCTAAAAGAAGAAAAATCTAAAACAATAAAACTTTTAGACCACAGAAATAAAAAGAATATAATTCCACAAGTTATGGAATATATAGAAACAACAAAGAAAAATACGCTTATATACATAAAAAACACAACTTTAATAAAGAAATTAAATATACCTGAAAGCATTACAGAAAAAATATTTTCAGAAACAGATAGTATTGATAACACAGAACAAATAATGTTCTTTGAACCACCTTGCAAAAGCGAAGATTTGAGCAAAATTATAAAACAAACGAATGCACAAGTTATTCACTTTATGAACTTTAATCCTGTCGAATTATCAATAAATGATTTTCTTATAAAATTATCAGGAATGCTAAAATACTCATTAAATAATTTAAATGGTGAATTAGATATAAATAGAATAAGCAGAGCATTAAACATTGATTTTGATACAATGGAGTGCGCTATTTCTCTTCTACAAGATGTTGAAATGATTGATACAGAAGAAAAAACTGAAAACATACTTGTTCTAAAAAAAATTAATACAATTGAATTATCTAAGATAAAAGAAAACGAATTATATACAGAACTTGAAATCAATTTGAAAAAAATTAATGATTTTAAAAACAAATACTCAAATTGCACAATAAAAGAAATTGAAGAATTAATAGAAATATAAGAAAAAAGTCTAATGTTTTCCAAAAAAAATTTATTTAAAATAAAGAAAAGGAGAAACAAATGAACTTAATTATAAAATGGATATTATTTGCATTACTAATAATGCTTATAGGTTGGATTATTCCTGGAATAGAAGTAACAGGATTTTTTGGAGCTTTAATTGCCGTTATAATAATAGCCTTAGTTAATATATTTATTAAACCAATATTGCAAATTATTTCACTCCCAATAAACTTTATAACTTTAGGATTATTCAGCTTAGTAATAAACGCATTAATGCTTTTATTGGCAGCAAAACTATCTCCAGGACTTGAAGTAGATGGTTTTTGGAGTGGTTTCTGGGGTGCAATTTTACTATCAATATTTGCCCCATTCATAAGTGGTTTTGGAGAAAAAACAGAATAAAAAAAAGACCTGATAATTTCAGGTCTTTTTTATTTTAGATAAAATTATTTAACAACGATATTAACCAATTTATTTGGAACAACAATAACTTTAACTATTTGTTTTCCTTCAGTTAATTCTTTAATTTTTTCACTATTCAATGCAAGTTCTTCAAGAACTTCTTTAGGAGAATCAGCATCAACTTCAATTTTATCTTTAACTTTACCATTGATTTGAGCAACCAAAGTAATTTTACTTGTTTTTGCTAATTCTTCTTTATATTCTGGCCAAGCTACATTATGAATAGAACCTTTTCCACCCAAACCTTCATATATTTCTTCTGTCATATGTGGAAGAACAGGCGCTAACAATTTCAAAAATGTTAATACTGCAAAGCTAAATACAGCTTTATCTTCTTCATTAAAATCAGTTTTATCAGCTAAATAATCATAAATTGTATTAGCAAATTCTCTATATTTTGAAATTACAGTATTGAATTGGAATTCATTACAAATATCTTGAGAAATTTTCTTAACTGCCATATGAACTTCACGAACGAAGTCATTATTTTTTCTTGATAAAGTATTTACATCAAAATCAGCATAATTTAAAACTATGTTTTCTTGATTTGCAGAATATAATTTCCATACTCTATTTAAGAATTTATAACAGCCTTCAACACCTGCATCAGACCAATCAAAATCACGAGCTGGAGGTGAATCTGAAAGAATGAATAATCTTGCAGTATCAGCACCATAATTTCTAAAGATTTCATCAGGGTCTACTGTATTTCCTTTAGATTTTGACATTTTTGAACCATCTTTTAAAACCATACCTTGAGTTAACAAGTTTTTGAATGGTTCATCAATATCAAATATATCTAAATCTCTTAAAGCTTTAGTAAAGAAACGAGAATACAACAAGTGTAAAATAGCGTGTTCAATACCGCCAACATATTGATCAACAGGAGCCCAATATTTAATTAAATCTCTATCAAATGGAGCTTTATCATTTTTAGCATCAATGTAACGGTAGAAATACCAGTTAGAACACATAAATGTATCCATAGTATCTGTTTCTCTAACAGCAGGTCCACCACATTTTGGACAAGTTGTATGTTTAAATGTTTCACTTGTTGCAACAGGAGACATACCTTTTACGCTAAAATCAACATCTTCAGGTAATAAAACAGGTAAATCTTGTTCTTTAACTGCAACAGTACCGCATTTTTCGCAATAAACAATAGGAATTGGAGTACCCCAATATCTTTGTCTTGAAATCAACCAATCACGAAGTCTAAATTGAACTTTAGCTTCACCAAAGCCACCTTTTACTGCTTTATCAATAATTACAGCTTTAGCTTTTTCGTTTTCAATTCCATCACAATCGCCTGAATTTACTAAAACACCTTTATCAACATAAGCTTCAGTTAATTCAGCAAATGGTTTTTCAGGATTTTGAATAACTATTTTAATAGGTAGATTATATTTCTTAGCAAATGCAAAGTCTCTTTCATCATGAGCAGGTACAGCCATTACAGCACCAGTACCATATTCAGCAAGAGCATAATCAGCTGTCCAAATTGGGAATTCTTCACCGTTTAATGGGTTAATTAAGTGAGTACCCAAAGGAACACCTGTTTTAATTCTTTCGTTAGAAAGTCTTTCAATTTCAGACATTCTTCTTGCATTTTGTCTATATTCTTCAACAGCTTGTTTGTTTTCTTCTGTTGTAAGTTTTTCAATATCTTTATATTCAGGAGCTACAACTAAATAAGTAATACCATAAGCAGTATCAGGTCTTGTTGTATAAACAGGAACTTCTAAACCTGGAATTTCTTTAACTTTAAATCTTAAAATAGCACCTGTTGAACGGTCAATCCAATTCTTTTGCATTGTTTTAACGCTATCTGGCCAACCATCAAGTTTAGAAATATCGTCTAACAATTGTTGAGCATAATCTGTGATTTTTAAAAACCATTGAGAAAGATATTTCTTTTCAACTTCGCCATCACATCTCCAACATTTACCATCAATAACTTGTTCATTAGCTAATACTGTAGAACAATTGTTACACCAGTTAACAGCAGCTTCTTTTTTATAAGCTAAACCTTTTTCAAACATTTTGATAAAGAAATATTGTGTCCATCTATAATAATCAGGTAAACAAGTAGTAACTTCTCTATCCCAATCAACCATTAAACCTAATGATTTTAATTGTTGTTTCATATAAGCAATGTTATCTAATGTCCATTTTTTAGGATTAGCTCCGTGTTGAATAGCTGCATTTTCTGCAGGTAAACCAAAACTATCCCAACCCATTGGGTGAAGAACATTAAAACCATTCATTCTCTTATAACGAGCAATAACGTCAGATATTGTATAGTTTCTAACGTGCCCCATATGTAATTTACCTGATGGATATGGCAACATTGACAGGATATAATATTTTTCTTTATCCGTATCATTATAAACCTTGTTTAAATTGGTTACATCCCAATTATCTTGCCATTTTTTCTCAATTTCCTGTGGATAATATCTATCTTTTAACACAACTACTCTCCCTTACTGTGTCTAATAATAAAATTATAATGCAAACATAAAAAACTAAACTAAATTTAATATTTTTGTTAAATCAATATTAAGACAAGTTAATTCATCACAAGTAGTCTGTCTTTTCGCCCATAAACAAGGCCTACAAGAAACATCATTTTTTATAGCAAAAAATTTATCAGATTTAGGCAATAATAATTCATCATCAGTAGGTCCAAAAATCGCTATTGTTTTTGTATTAGTGGCAACACCAATATGCATAGGTGCTGAATCAGAACATATTAAAACTTCTGATTTTTTAATTAATTCAACTAACTCAAATATATTTTTTGTTTTGCCAAACATATCAACAAAATTAGATAAATCAATACCATTCAATTTTTCTCTAATTTGTTCAATACATTCAACATCATCAGGCCCACCAGCTAAATATACTGTTTTACCTTTTTGTAAAAGTAATTTAATTAATTCTGCCCATTTATCTGCATTAATTGTCTTTGTAATATTCTTAGCAATACTAATCTTACTAACACCAGGATGAATCAAAACAGAATTTGATATTTTATCAAACTCTTCTACATTGATTTTAGGCAATTCAAATTCGATATCAGAAATTGGTTTAATTAAATCAAAATACATATTAGAAGCATACTGATTTTTATTCAATGGCATAGCATATGTTAATAATTTTTCTGATATTTTTGATGTTTTATAGCCAATTCTTGTCTTGATACCGGTAAAGAACAAAAACAAAGAAATCAACGTATTTCCACCTGAAGAAACAACTAAATCATATTTACCAACCAAAGCTTTAAAATACAATTTTAACATTTCAAGATATTTATTTTTTGTTTTTATATCAACAAAAAAAGAATTATCTATCAAGTTAGTTAAATTTAAAAAAGCAGAACTTCTACCTTCTAAACACAAAGTAATTTTAGCATCAGGATAAGACTTTTTTAAACCTTGAATTACAGGTAAAAAAAGTATTTCATCACCAATACCACCAAAATTTATAAGTAAAATATTTTTATAAGAATTCATAGATTAAAATGGTTTTGTTTGATTTAATTTCTTTCTTAATTCTCTGAAACGAGCAATATCTTCTTGAGCTTTACCAGTTTCACGGAAAACAACTTGATTTGAAGGATGAACCATTCTAATACAATCAATATGAACTTCTAAGAAGTTATATCTTCTTGGTGGCTGATTAGAATTTCTAACTAAAATTTCAGCATTAGTAACAGCTAAGAAACGTTTTTCCTTATCATTTAACAAATCTGTTACTTCTCTATTAGTTTTAGTATATTTAGAAACGTGAACAGTACCTTTTATTTCATGGTCTGCTGTTAAAATAATAACCTCTATAGGAACTGTATCTAATTCTTTTGCCATATTTCACCTTCAATAAAAAATCTATAAAAAGATTATAGTATAAATTTAAACAATTTGGCAATTATTTTAATAAAAAACGTGCTCGATGGGATTTGAACCCACACCTAAAGACTTCGGAGATCTTTGCTCTATCCAGTTAAGCTACGAACACATAAAGCAATTATACTCTATTTTAAATTTTTACAGAAGAATTTAAACGAGAAATTGTATCGAATGGACTATTTTTTGTTACTAAAGTCTTTGCAGGTTCAATATTTTTTAAAGTATGTTCATACAATGAAGATTTTGAAAACTTGTTAACAGAAGATATTTCGGAAAATTGATTATCATCTATATAAGAAGCATTTGAATTAAAAGTATAACGCTTTTTACGTCTAATACTTTCAGGTGTTTCACCTTTTAATTCCAATTCTTTTTTATAAGTTCTATTTGTTAATTTATTTTTTAAAATCGGCATAATAATATTTGTTGCTAAAATTGTATAAGCCAAAGTCGCCATAATAAGCATACCATTACGACTATGTCCCAAATCATCAAAAGCTCTACCATTTCGCATAGTTGTCGCAGTACCTTGCTTGATATTATCATATTCCAAAAGAATATTTACGAATTTTGGAGCAGGAACAGATTTATTTAAATTTTTTGGAACGAAATCAATTTTATCACGCCATTCAGCAGGAATATGTTTATTACGAGCTAAAAAACCTTTAAAAGTATTAAAACCTTCAACTAATTTTTCTTTAACTGGAACGATATGACTTGTATCATAAAGATCGTTAGGATCAGCACCAACAACTTTTGCGACCTCACGAACCATTTTCTTTCGAGCAGATTCTGTTGACCAAACACCAGAATCTAATTTTTTTGAAAGAAATCTATTCAACCAAAAAGTAGGTAAAACGCTAAGCGCAATATCTAAACCCAACTCTACCTTTTCTTGTTGCATTAAATATTCTTTATTTTCACGTTTGCTTTTTCTCAAACCATTTAACTGAGCAAGATGGCTTGAAATAATAGCTAAAGAATTAAAGAAAATCATCATCAAAGAAGGGTCAGCAGAACGCTCATAAATCAAGTCAGAGGCAGTTTGCAAACCTTTTGATATTGCATCTCGAGAAAGAAATTTTCTATAGAAGCGAGCAACTGGTTCAGTTAGATTTTCTTGCAATAATCGTCTTGGATCCATCATTTTTCACCAGACGCTTTCTTATCTACAGGTTTTTGCTTAATAATATCAACAATTTTCTTAGACTTAGAAATAACATTGTCAATATTATTCTTCTTATTAGCACACCAAGCTTTTACCCTTTGCTTTCTATCTGCACAAACTTCAGCAAAAGATTGAGACCAAGGTTTCTTCTCTTTTACAACCTTAGTTAAAAAGTCTTGGATAAATGCAGTTAAAGGCACATCAAGCTTTGAATTTGAAAAGGCAAACATAAAGATAATCGCTGCAAGAGTACCAATAGTTTTATTATATTGACCTAATTTAAAATTAGCTAAAGGAACATTTTCTTGTCGCAATTTTTGATTTTTTAAAGGGAAAAGATTTTGTTGAATAACATTAACACCCTTTTGAATTATAGGATGCTCAACGCATTTCAACTGATCTTTAGGTCTAATACAATAATTAGCGAGCCAAATGAAAAAGGCACGAATAGGCACGCCTGTAATACCACCAGCAATGGCTTTTGAAGCTGATTTTATTGCTGAATCCACTCTCTTATCTTCCTCTGCAAATTTTAAGTCAATCAAAGGCTGAAAAAGCAAAGCAGTTGAAGCCAAAAGCAATTTTTGCTCTGGCATACTAATATATTCCCCTACATATTTACCTACATTACCTACAACTTCAGGTATTTTTTTATAGACAGGGGGAATCGCCTTAAATGACTGATAAGAACACTTATCGGTATATTTTGAATGAATATTCATATAAACTTGCTAGCCTTTTCAAAAATCCAAAAACCTAAAGAAAAAAAATGTTGATAGTATATTTCAAATTGTTAATTTTTTTTTACAAGAAATTAAATATACGCAAATTTTAAATTTTTGAATTTTAAAGCAAATGTCAAGGAGAACTTCATGAAAATCTCACCATTGAATACTCAAAGAAGTAATCAAATAAAAAGAACTCCAATAAATAAAGT
>JAZSQW010000108.1:0-9141 GCA_045538205.1 Candidatus Avigastranaerophilus sp.
AATTAATTAGTAATTATTTAGATAGTAGAGGTTAGGCTCATTATGAAATGTCGTAAGTGTGGAACGGAAATTTTAGATAATTCGCTAAGATGTAAAAACTGTGGAATAAAAGTAAACATGGTTTGTCCAGGTTGCAATAAACTTGTTCCTTTTGGTTCTAAAAAATGTCCACATTGTGATTTTGAATTAATCAAAATTTGCTCAAATTGTAAGGCTTCAAATGTGTATTCTGCTGATGTTTGTAGAAAATGCGGTCAGTCATTTACTGTTGAGCAAAAAGAGGATATAGAAAAAATTATTCTTGAAGAAGATTTTGAAAATCCAACTGAAGAATTAGAACAATATAATGATATAGAGCTTGTTAGTTCTTTCTCTTCTACAGAGGTTAGTTGTCCTGAATTAAAAAATGCAAAAATTGAAAGTGATATTGAAAAAAACGCAAAAAAAGAATTAAGAGAAACTATTCCTATTCAAGAAGATGATGATTCATTAACGATGGCATATGCCGTTAAAGAAAAAAATGAAGATAAAACTCAAATTGAAAAAGCAGTAAAAGAAATTCCTTTAGATGACGTTGTTAATTATGAAGGTGAAAAAATTGCAGCAGTTGAGTCTTTAGATAAAGTTGTTCAAGTTGAAAGAAATGCAGAGCAAGATCTTTTATTATTAGATAAAACTATTCAAATAGAACCAATTGAAGAAGTAGAAAATGGTAAAAGTGATATAAATGTAAGTGATGAAAGTCAAATACAAGAAGTTGCGCTTAACAATGTTTTGCATTTGGTAAAAACATCAATATCTAAGCACGTAATTGCAATAAATGGACCTGAAGGGTCAGGTAAAACAGCTCTTTTAAAAAAAGCAGAACAAAGTCTTTTTGAAGAAGGTTATTTGTTTTTATATGGAAGTTGCACACCGTTATTACAAATTACTACCTTTGGTTTCTTCCAAGATGCTTTCTTACGTTTGATGGGCTTTCCACCATTTACAAAATCTGTTGATGCTTTTGTAAAAGGGTTTAAAAATAGTGAATTAGCAGCTCATTTTAGTTTCCTTTCTGATCAAGAAATAGATTCTTTTTTAAATATTTTCTATCCTTATAACGAAGATAAATTCGAAAATATTTTAAACAATAAAGAAAAAATCTTTGAATTATTGGAAAAGGTGCTTAAGTCATTCTCTTTAAATCAAAACTTAGTTTTAGCTATTGATAATTTTGATTTGTTAGATGGTGCTTCTTATGACTTTATTGTTTATCTTTTGAATAAAGGCTATTTTACTAATAGATTAAAATTATTAGTTGCATACCAAGAAAATAAAGCTATTCAAACATATTTTGATACAGTTAATTTTGAAGATGAAATTTTTGAAATGATAACTTTAAAAGAGTTGTCTGATGATGAAGTTTTAGATTCAATTAAGACATCTTTAAATATCGATATTAAAGAACTTTTTTCTGAAGACTATATAAAGAAATTATTGAAAAAAGTTAATGGCAATGCTTTAAGAGCAGAGCAAGAAATAGCCTTGTTGTTTGATATTGGTTATATTTCTATTCAAGATAGAGAAATTATTATAAATGATGATAAAAAGTTAGTTGCAGATGTTCAAACTTTTGAAGAATTAGTTAAGTTAAGATTGAATTCTTTAACTCCAGCAGCTAAGAATGTGTTATTTATGGCAGCAATAATGGGCTATAGATTCTCTAATAATATTTTATGTGTTTCTGTGGCTATGCCTGATGATAAAGCAGAACAATTATTAAAATATTTGTGTCAGGAAATGTATATATCACCTGTAGATGATTATACTTGCGAGTTTAAAAGTTTAGCTTTGTGGAAATTGATTTATCAAGAAGCTACAAAGGATATTCTATATAAAGAAAACACACAAAAATTATATCAAACTTTAAAACCATTAATTTTATCAAGCAATTTGCAAAAATTAATTTCTTGTAGAGAAGCTCTTTCTCAAAATGAGGCTTTTGAAATTTGGCAAAATACTGCAAGATTATCTGCAAAGTTTGGCGATACTAATTTATATGTAATTTCTCAAAAACAATGTTTGAAATTATTAGATGAATATCAAATTGAAGATGCTGATGCAGTAAGAGCAGGTATATATGAACAAATAGGTAAGGTTCTATGTGAAAAATCACCAACGGAAGCACTTACTTATTTATCTACTGTTTTAAATGAAGAAATTAAAGTTAATAATTTAAGTAAAGTAATTGATTTGTCTGGTTATTTTATAAAAAGTTGTTATTTATCTTGTAATTATTTTGGAGCAGCAGAAGCTGTAGATTCTATACTTTCTTGTATAAATAATTCTAAAATGGTTATTTCTGATTTGGATATAGCTTTGATAAAAGCAAGAAAATTAAAGGCTTTAATTAATATAGGTAATTCAGAACAAATTATTTATTTGGTTAAACATGAAATTCTTCCAGTCGTTTCTAAAAGTCTTTATTCTGAACAAATTGATGGTCAATATAAAACTCTTTTAATCGATACTTGGTTAAATGCTAAAACAACTTTAGTAAAAGCGTATGCAATTCAAGGTAATAAAAATGTTTTTGAAGAAATAAATTCTATGAAACAATTCATGGAAAGATTTGTTTATCAAGCTAAATATTATAAATTGCAAATAAGCTTGCTTGAAGCATTGGCAAGTACAATTTTTGGAGATATTAAAAAATCTAATCAAATACTTCATTCTATTTCATTAAAGTGTAAATCTAATAGAATGGATACAGATTTGCTTGCAGAGTGGAATTTGATAAATGTAATAAATAGAGTTTTCTCAGATGAAAAAGATGGCTTAAAAGCAGATTTATTTGAATTGGCTACATTCACCAATAATATAAATGAGCAGTTTACAAAAAATATTATTAAGCTAATTTTAGGTTATATATTAAAAGAAGAGGGAAATAAAGCAAAGGCTTTAGAAATATTTAACGATCAAATTACATATTTTGCTAAAGAAAAAGTTGCAATAGGTGCTTTATTGTCTTGGCTTTTAATTATTCAGATGAAAATGGACGATAATGATGATACTGCTTTGTCAACTGCATTGAAATCATTAGAAATAGCGCAAAGTCCTAAAATAAACAATTTTATTTTTACAATATACTTCCAAAAATGTTTGGCTGAAATTTATCTTGGAAAACAAGATTATAATTCTGTAAAAATGTATCTTGAACAAGCAATCGTACTTGCAAAACAACAAGATTTAAAATATCAATTGGTTGAATTGTACATTACTTATGGTGATTTTATGCAAGAATTTATGAAATCATCTAATGATTATACTGAAACAAATGTAAATATGATTGTTGAAATGTACGAAAATGCTAATATTATAGCTCGTGAATTAGATATTGAATGTTTAATTGAAAAAACACAAAGATATCAAAACGAGTTTAAAGTGTTCCGTCAATTGAAATCTATTTAACGCCTATAAAAAAGGATTCGCCCACCTTTTTGGCGGGCTCTATATTATATGAAAAGAAGAATTTTTAAAATTATTTTCTATTTGCCATTTTTTCCATAATAAAGGCAGTTGTAGTGTTTGCTACTGCGCCAATTGCTGAAAATACAGCCGCAGTTCCTATAAATTTTTTAATATACTGATTTGTTCCGCCAACTCTTTCGATTGTGTTTTTTATTATTTGTGGACGAAAGAAATAGTCTATTGTTGTTGATAACCCAAGCATAGCAGCTGTCATTACTGCACCATTTACTGCTGCGCTTTTGTAGTAATTTGCTCTTTTATTTTCTTGTGTTGAAACAGGTGTTACTTTCATAGAAGCTCTCTTTCTTGTCTGTTTTAAATTCTCTAAAAAATAAATTTGTTACTTCTTCTTTTTTTGTTTACAAATTTTTATATTTTGAAATTATATTTGTTTTTATTTCTTGTAGAGCTGTTTCATCTACATAGAACCAATTTATTTCTTTATTTGCATTAAACCAACTTATTTGTCTTTTAGAATATCGTCTTGTGTTTTGTTTTAGTTCTTCAATCGCTGTTGAAAGTTCTATTTCTCCTTTTAAATATGGATATAATTCTTGATAGCCGATTGTATTCATCAAGATATTATTTTCTCCATATGTATCAAATAATTTTGTTGTTTCTTCTAAAAGACCTGCTTCCATCATTAAATCAACACGTTTGTTTATTCTTTCGTATAATAAATCTCTGCTTTTAAAGTTTAATCCGCACCAAAGAACATCATATTCGCTTTCTTTTTTCTTTTGAGCTTTGCTCATAGGGATTCCAAGAGTTTTGCATACCTCTATTGCTCTTATGATTTTTACTTTGTTGTTAAAGTGGATTTTTTGTGCGATATCGTAATCTAATTCAAGTAAAATTTTATATAATTCTTCAGTCGGAATTTGTTCTAATTCGTTTCTCAAATCAGGGTTTGGTGCAACTCGTGGCAAGTCAAAATCTTGTAATAATATTCTAAAATAAAGACCTGTTCCTCCTGCTAAAATAACAGTTTTTCCTCTGCTTTGTATATCTTTTATAACTTCTTTTGCTCTATCAGAAAAATCAGCTGCAGTAAAAGGTTCAGTAACTTCTATAATATCCATTAAATGATGTGGGATATTTTCTCTTTCTTCAATTGTTGGTTTTGCGCTACCAATGTCAAGACCTTTGTATATCTGTCTTGAATCAACTGATATTATTTCTCCATTTAATTCTTTAGCCAAAGCTATTGCAAGGGCTGTCTTACCCGATGAACTCGGTCCTGTTATTGCTACTAATTTCTGTTTTTTCACTGTATAACCTAAATGTCAAAATTGCGTAAAAATTAAAATAAATTATTGAACAAATTATGTATAATGTTATTCCAATTATATTCTCATTAAAGAGAGGAATTATTGCGTTTATTGTTACTTGAAGTAGGAAAAGGAATAGTATTATTGCAATAATTGTTCCTAAATTTTTAAATAAAAAGATTATTGTATTAATTAAACATTTAAAAATGTTTTCGTTATCAAAAAATAGACTTGCGTTGTATAGTATAAAACCAAATTGTGATAAAAGTACTATTGGAAAGAATGTTAAAATCCATTTTGATAATGTTTGTAATTGCTCAACAGAAAGACTTTTAACAAGCTCTTGCGCATTTTGTTGTAAATTGGAAATTTCTACGATTCCGTAAAAGTGGGTGCTAAATTTTATTAGTCCAAAGAAAATTAATGCCCAAATTATAGTATAGAGAATATATGCGCTTAAACATTTTAAAAATTTTTCGCCGATTCCGAAAAAGAATTTTTTAAAATTTTCGATAGATTTCTTTGTTATCTTCTCAGGCTCTTCATTTTCTATATATGATTCAATTCCTAATTTGTTTATGTATAACCAACCACTATAGATAGCACAAGTTAATAATGCTATTGATAAAAAAAGAGTTGATTTTGCGATAATGTTTGTATTTAGTTGTGATAAATACGGGATAACTGTTAGAACGAATAGCAATAACAACAACAATGGTTGTATAAAAATCATGTTGTTTTTTAATATCCCAAAAGAATCTTTTAATAATTTAATCATTGTTAAATTATATCATAGTTTTTTTGTGTATGTATATTACAAATAGTAATGAAATGTGCTAAAGATAATTTGTTTTTGGTAAAATAAGAGAAGTAGAGGAAAATGGGATTAAAAAATGAAAGAGAGAATTGTACTTTTAACCATAATATCATCCTTATTAGTGTTCTTATATTTTTTCCAAAACCATATGGATGCTCCATGTGCGATAATTGCAATATTAGTTTTTATCGCAATATATTCAACATATATGCAAATTGCTTATAAGCACAGACAAAGAATAGAGAGAAAAAATCCCGTTGAAAAAAATTATGATTATACTCCATATGTAACAATCATGATTCCTTGTCATAATGAAGCAGATGTTATAGAAAAAACAATTGAAAATATATCTGCAATTGAATACCCATTTTATGAAATAATTGTTATTGATGATAGAAGTACAGATAATACAGCGGAAGTGTTAGAACAAGTTTGTTCAAAATATAAAAATTTAAAATATTTTTCAAGAACACAAGATGCATTTCCGGGTAAATCAGCAGTTTTAAATGACGCATTAAAAATTGCGAAAGGTGAAGCTATTTTAGTTTTTGATGCTGATGCACGAGTAAATCCTGATTTCCTAAAAGAACTTATGCCTGCTTTAGAACCAGAACAAGTTGGTGCTGTTCAAGCAAGAAAAGTTGTTATAAATAGGGAACAAAATTTCCTAACTCGCTGTCAAGATAATGAGATGGCATTAGATACCCACTTCCAAGTTGGTAGAGATGCTGTTAAAGGTGCAGTAGAGTTAAGAGGAAATGGCGAATTAATAAAAAGAGTTGCTTTAGAAGATGTTGGTGGCTGGAATATTCATACAATTACCGATGATTTAGATTTATCAACAAGAATGCAAATAAAAGGTTGGGACGTTCGTTTCTGTCCTGAAATTTGTGTTTATGAAGAAGGCGTTCCTGCTTATATTCCATTGCTAAAACAACGTAGAAGATGGATTGAAGGTAGTATCAGAAGATATCTTGAACATTTTTGGGATGTATTAACATCTAAAGATGTTTCAAAACGTGTTCGTCTTGATATGACTGCTTATATTACTGAGTTTATTCTTCCTTTATGGTTGGTGGCCGAGTTGGTTATTCAGTCATACCGTTACGTAAGAGATTATTCTCATTGGATACAATCTTCTTTAGTATTATCTGCAATAATTTGTTTCTTCTTTATTATTTCTTCTTCTTATAGTTTAAAAAAATACGTAAAACTTAGAAAAAGAGATAATGTGAAGCAAGCAATTATTACTTCAATATATATGTTAGTATTGTGGTGTCCTGTTGCAATATACATTTTATTTAAAATAATATTTATGAAAAATACTATGGAATGGGGTAAGACTCAACACGGTACAGCAAAAGATTTAAACAAAATTACAGAAGCTCAGGCAAAAACTTCTGATAAAAAAGAGACCGAACAATTAATAAACGTATAGAAAGAGAGAAAACACGATGGATTTTACAAATTTAACAGTAGAGTTCTTAAAATTTTTAAATAATATAACAGGTAGTTATGGTTTGGCTATTATAGCATTAACAGTTCTTGTTAGAATAGCACTTTGGCCATTGGGTATTTCTCAACAACGTTCTATGCGCTCAATGCAAATATTGCAACCAAAATTAAAAATGCTTCAAGAACGTTATAAAAATAATCCTCAACTTATGCAACAAAAGATGATGGAATTTTACAAAGAACATAAGTTTAATCCTATGGCAGGTTGTTTGCCAATTTTAATTCAAATGCCAATCTTTATCTTGTTGTATACAGCTTTAATTAGCCCTCAATTTATATCTGAAGCTGGTAATTCTCAATTTTTATTTATTAAAAGATTAGATACAACTTTAAGAGGCAGCGCTGCTCCTTCTTTTGATGGTGCATTTTCTGTTTCTAAAGGTGATAATTTTACTGCGTTTAAAAAAGTAACAATAAAAATGGGTGATGAAGAAATTAATAATCCAAAAATTTTAGCTAAAAATGCAGTAAAAGTTCAAGGACAAATTGTTCCTAATGAACCAATTGATTTGAAAATTGATTTAGATGATATTAATTTGAAATTTACTCAATTGGAAAAAGTTACAGGTGCTGTTGTTGATGTTCAAAATATCAAAACAAGAGAAGTGGAAACAGTTAATTTTGAAAAGAAAGATGGTATTTTAACTGCTTCTATGCCAACTGCACAACCAACAGATACATTTAATTTTGATGTATTAATTTTAATCGTTTTATTTGCAGCTACTATGATGTGGTCACAAAAAGTTATGATGGCAATGACTCAAACTCAAAATCAAGACCCAATGCAAGCTCAAATGCAGAAAATGATGGGAACAATGATGCCAATTATGATTTTATTTATGTTCGTAATTGCTCCAATTCCTGCAGGTGTACTTTTATATCTTGTTGTAAGTAATATTTTCCAAGTTATTCAAACACAAGCTATTAACAAACAATTAATTATGGAAGATGGTAAAAAAGCAGTTTCTAAAGCTGATTTAGATAATGCTAAAACTATTGAAGCTATTGAGACAAAAACGATTGAAGAATAAAAATGTTATTAAGTGATTTCGATTATACTTTACCAGAAGAATTAATAGCTCAAGTTCCAGCACAAAAACGTGATATGTCTAAAATGATGGTGTTGAATAGACAACTTCAGAATATAGAACATAATCACTTTTGTGATATTACAAAGTATCTTACAGAAAATGATTTTTTAGTTTTGAATAATACTAAGGTTATTCCGGCAAGATTGTATGCTAAAAAAGATACAGGCGCTTTAATTGAAATTTTTTTGGTTAGAGAAGTTGAAAAAGATGTATGGATTTCACTTATAAAACCTTCTAAACGTGTAAAATCTGGCATGGTTTTGGTTGTATCTGAAGATTTATCTGTTGAAGTGCTAAATAAAGATGATGATAAATGGAAAGTTCGTTTATTGTATCAAGGTAATATTTTTGAAGTTTTAGATAAAGTTGGGAATATTCCTTTGCCGCCTTATATCGAACGTAAAATGACAAATGAAGAATACAAAGCGTTAGATTTTGATAGATATCAAACAGTTTATGCTCAAAAAGAAGGTGCTGTTGCTGCGCCTACTGCGGGTTTGCATTTTACAAAGGAAATTTTAGATAAGTTAGAAAAGCAAGGAACTAAACATTGCTTTATTACTTTAAATGTTGGTTTGGGAACTTTTAAACCTGTTAAATGTGAAAATATTTTAGAACATAAAATGGATTCTGAAAGTTTTGAGATTTCAGAAGAAAGCGCAAGATTAATAAATGAAGCTAAAGCTCAAGGTAAAAATATTGTTGCCGTTGGAACAACATCTGTAAGAACATTAGAAACAGTAATGAACAAATATGGCAAAATTATTCCTGTTGAAGATAGTAGTGAGTTATTTATTTATCCGGGATATGAATTTAAAATCGTTGATAAATTAATTACTAATTTTCATTTGCCAAAATCAACATTGTTGATGTTAATAAGTGCTTTTGCTACAAAGGATTATATTTTTAATGCATATAATGAAGCTATAAAATC
>JAZSQW010000040.1:0-1913 GCA_045538205.1 Candidatus Avigastranaerophilus sp.
TGTAAAGTAGCAGTTTATCAGCATTCTATGAAAATTTAATTATAAATTTTCAATTTTTTAGTATGCGATAAAAGGAAGCAGAAAATGACATTAATGACAAAGAAAACTTTATTTTTCAACTTTACTAATTGGGGCTTGCCCCTACTAATTTAATATGTTCATGGTAAAGTTTAGATTATAAAGGATAGAAAAATGAATAATACAACAGATAAAACAAGATTTGGTGAATTCGGCGGTCAATACGTTGATGAAAGCCTATTAAAAGAAATCAAAAAAATAGAAGAAGCATACGAACATTATAAAAACGATGCTAAATTTAACGAAGAATTAAAATATTTATTAAAAAATTATGCAAACAGACCATCTTTATTATATTTTGCAAAAAATATGACAGAAGATTTAGGTGGTGCAAAAATCTACTTCAAACGTGAAGATTTAAACCATACTGGCGCACATAAAATCAATAACGTTTTAGGACAAATGCTTTTAGCAAAATACATGGGCAAAAAGAAAGTCATAGCTGAAACAGGCGCTGGCTCACACGGTGTTGCAACAGCAACTATAGCTGCTTTATTCGGTATGGAATGTGAAATCTTTATGGGAAAAGAAGACACAAGAAGACAAGCTTTAAACGTATATAAAATGCAACAATTAGGTGCTACAGTAACAGTTGTAGAAAAAGGAGAAGAAACTCTTAATGATGCAGTAAATGCGGCAATGGAAGCTTGGACAAATGACCACAAAAATACTTATTACATTATCGGTTCTGCAGTTGGCCCGCACCCATTCCCATTAATGGTAAGAGATTTCCAAAGTGTAATAAGCGAAGAAGCAAGAGAACAAATTTTATTCCAAGAAGGAAAACTTCCAACCGCTGTTTTAGCTTGTGTTGGTGGTGGTTCTAATTCAATTGGTATGTTCTACAATTTTATCAACGATAAAAATGTAGAATTAATTGGTTGTGAAGCAGCAGGCAAAGGTATCGATACAAATAAACACGCAGCTACTATGTGCAAAGGAAAAGTTGGTATTTTCCACGGAATGAAATCAATATTTTGCCAAGAAGATAATGGCGAATTATCACCTGTTTATTCAATTTCAGCAGGTTTAGATTATCCAGGAATTGGACCAGAACACGCATATCTTAAATCAATAAATCGTGCAAAATATGTTCCTGTAACTGATGATGAAGCTGTTGATGCATTTGAATATTTATCAAGAATGGAAGGTATTATTCCTGCCATTGAAAGTTCACACGCAATTGCACACGCTAAAAAATTAGCGCCAACATTAAGCAAAGACGATATAATTATTATTTGTTTATCAGGCAGAGGCGATAAAGACGTAATTGCAATTCAAGAATATAAGCAACAAAAAGCAAATAAATAACAAAAAGCCCGCAAAAGCGGGTTTTTTAAACTTAAATAAAAGCATTACAATTATAATTTCTATAATTTTTTTTTGCCGTGCTATAATTACTTTATGGGTAAAAAAATCATAGCAACAAATAGAAAAGCTTTTCACGAATACCACATTTTTGATAAATATAATGCTGGTATGGTTTTAACTGGAACAGAAATAAAATCCATTCGTAAAGGTGCAATAAATTTAAAAGATAGTTTTGTAAAAATAGAAGATTTTGAAGTATTTTTACATAATTGTCACATTAGCCCATACGAACAAGGCAATAGATATAACCACGAAGAAAAACGTACAAGAAAACTTCTATTAAACAAAAAAGAAATAGAGAAAATGCTTGGAAAAATCAAAAAAGATGGTTATGCAATTGTACCTATTGAATTATATTTAGAAAATGGTTGGGCAAAGTTAGAGATAGCTTTAGCAAAAGGTAAAAAGCTATACGATAAACGTGAAGACTTAGCTAAAAAAGCTCAGAACAGAGATATAGATAG
>JAZSQW010000022.1:0-3627 GCA_045538205.1 Candidatus Avigastranaerophilus sp.
CATATTGATAGATTTATTGAATTAGATAATGTTAAAAAACAAGCACAAGCAATACAAAAAATGATGAAAAAAGGTTTATAATCGTATAATTTTTTACAAATTTAAAGACCTCTCATTTGAGAGGTCTTTAATTGTTTAATACACATAATTTTCATATAAACTTAAAACTTTTTGGTTTTGTCTTAATTTATTTAAGGCTCTTGATTCTGTTTGACGAATACATTCTTTGGTAACCCCATAGAACTTACCAATTTCTTCAAGTGTACGTTTTTCTCTGCCATCAATTCCAAATCTGAATAAAATTACTTTTTGTTCTCTATCTTTTAAATCAGATAATAAGTTAACTATTTCTTGTTTCATAGATGTATATTCAATTTCGTCTGATACTGATGCTTTTTTATCTTCAATAATATCTGCTAATTTAACTTCAGAACCATTTTTGATTTCAAAATCACCTTCAAGTGATAATGTCTTTTTATATGCACCTAAATAATTATCAATTTTATTTGGTTCGATATTCATTTTTTCTGCAACTTCTTCTACACTTACTGTTTTTTGTGTTTCTTTTTCCATCTCTGCTTTTACTTTTGAATATTTTGATAATGTTTCTTGAATATAAACAGGAATTTTTACACAATAAGATTGTTCTGAAATAGCTTTAAACATTGCCTGTTTTATCCACCAAGCTGCATATGTTGAAAATCTAAAGCCAAATTTATAATTAAATTTATCAACGGCAACCATTAAACCAATATTACCTTCTTGAATTAAATCTATCATTGGTAATTTGCTTGTATGGATAACTTTTCTTGCAATTGAAACAACTAATTTTAAGTTTGCTTGTACTAAAGCATTTTTAGCCCATTGATGACCTTCTTTTGCTTTTTTTGCTAACTCTTGTTCTTGATCAATTGATAAAGGTTTGATTTTAGAAATTGATTTTACATACTCATTTATTTTGCTATCAGAAAATAAATTTGCCCCTGATTCTGTTAATGTTTCTGGCATAGTTACATAATTTAAACTCATACTTAATGCTCCTAATTTTTTAATACACACAATTCGCTCTATAACACGTACACACATAGAGCTTTAACCATTACCTAATACAATGGAAAGAAAAAATAACTTGCTTGAAATATATCCGATGTATATATTCAATATATCACTTTGATTTTTTAAATTCAACCCTTTTGTGAAGTTTTATTAAGACAAAATGCATTTTTGACGTTTTTTCTTAATAATGCTTAATATTTAAACATACCCTGTGTTAATTTAATTACAATGTTATTATGCTTATTCAAGGTAGTGTAAATACAGATAGAATAAATATTTTAACCGAAAGGTATAATGAGTTAATTAATCAGGGTGTGGAGAAGTCTCAAATCCTTGTTATTGTTTTGAATTCATATAAAAAAGAAAAGTTTCTCAATGCTATTAAAAATAATGATGATTTAAAAGAAATCAATGTTCATACATTTTTTGGACTTTGTTATAACGCTTTTTTAGATAATTGGGGACATATTTCAAAATTAATTAATAATTTTAGCGTAGATGAAAAACCTAATCTTTGTGGGTTGGAAGTTTCTCAGTATATTTTTAAACAATGTATTAAAGAGGCTGATTTTTCTGATTATATTTCCAAAGTAAATCTTCTACATCAATTATTCAGAAGATATTCCCTTATTGTAAATAATGGCTTAACTGCAAGTGAAATTAAAGAAAGAAGTTTGATTTTAAATGAAACATTTGCGAATGAAGCTAATAAAGCAATTGAAGAATATAAGCGAAGAACTATTCAATATAAAAGTTTTGATTATTTAAGACAAATGGCTATTTTGCCAGAAATATATAAAAATACTGATTATTTTAAGAACATAAAATATTTAATTGTTGATGATGCTGATGAAATGCCATATGCTTTTTGGCAGTTTGTAGATGGAATAATTAATAATCTTGAAAAATATTATATTGGTTATGATAAAGATGGCTCTACAAGGTGCGGATATTTATGTGCATATAAAAATGGCGTAAATGATTTTAAAAATAAATATAAGCCGGAAGAAATTATTTTAAAAGATAAATCAGTTTATTTAGATTTTGCTGACGGCTTTTCAGAACATATAAGAAAGAGCGAAAAATATAGGCTTAATGACTTTAAAATTGTGAGTAAAGTTAAACGTCTTGATATGTTAAAAGATGCATTATCTGATATTCAAGCATTACTAAAAAAGGGTATTAAGCCTGAAGATATTAGTATAGTTACTCCTATTTGTGATGAGGTTTTATCTTCTTTTCTTGAAGAAAGTAATATTAAATTTACAGTTCTTTCTGGTAGTGAAAAGCTAATTCAAAATACTACAATTGAACATATTTTATCTATTTTAAAGCTTTCATATAACGTTGAATTGAAAGATTATGAGTTAAAAAGTTTATTTATAAATTTATTAAATATTTCATATAAAAATTGTTATGAAATTATTAGACATTATGAGCAAAATAAAACGATAAAAGAAATTGAATTAAAATCAGAAAAAGATAATTTCGCATTAAAAAAATTATTAGTAATAATAAATTCATTAAATGTTGGTAACCTTAAAATTTCTGAAAAAATTAGTGTTATTCATCAAAACTTAATAAAAGAATTTAATAAAATTATTGATAAAACGAAGTTTAATTTCTTTATAAAAGAAGCTCAAAGCTTTGAGTATGCATTTGTTGGAGAAAATCTTGGTAAAGAATTTATTATTCAAATAGAAAATAGTTTAATTAGTGAAAATCCAAGTGAGGTTATATCTTTAAACAAAGATAGTATTTTAATATCAACTCCACAAAAGATAATAGATTATTCAATAAAAACAAAGTATCAATTATGGTTAGATATTTCAAATGGTGAGTGGTTAAAAGAAGATACAGGAACTATATATAATGCTTGGGTATTTAATCGTGATTTTAATGAGAGTGAATTTAATTCTGACTTAAATGCTTTGTTAACCAAAGATAAAACGGCAAGAATGGTAAGGAAGTTAATTCATCTTGCCGGAGAAAACATTAGTTTTTATATGAGTTTATATGATAACTCTAATAATGAAAACTTTGGTGGTTTAAGTGATTTTATTAAAAAAGAAGAAACAGAACAAAAAATTTTTAATATTATTCCAAGAAAAGATCAAGAACCTGTATTAAATTATAAAAAAGGTTCAATGGGTATAATGGCTGTACCAGGAGCAGGAAAAACAACTATTTTGCTTGCTTTGATTATTAAATTGATTAAAGAAGGCACTCTTCCTGAAAATATTTTTGTACTTACTTATATGGAATCTGCGGCTAAGAATTTTAAGGAAAGAATAAAATCAGCATTGCCTGAAAACATTGAATTGCCTAATATCTCAACAATTCATGGTCTTGCATTAAGAATAATAAAAGAAAATTCAAATTACAGTAAAGTTGGTTTAGATGATAAGTTTGAAATTTGTGACGATATTACAAAGGAAAAAATTATAAAAGAGCTTTTCTTTAAACTTAAAGTTGAAGATGATAAATTTGATAACTATTTAAAATGTATTTCCATTGTAAAATTAAGTGAAAATAATACTGATTTGCATTCAAAATTCAAGGAAATACAAG
>JAZSQW010000100.1:0-4674 GCA_045538205.1 Candidatus Avigastranaerophilus sp.
TAATTCAAAAAAATATTTTTTATAAATAAGTGATGGTAAGTAAGTAAATTTTTTGTCGGAGGAAGAATGACAATAAGTGTGAATTCTCGAAAAAAACAAGCAAAGAAATCTTTTGATGAGTTATTAAACGATTTAAGAACAAGCAACTCTGAAAAAGTTAGATATAATGCTGCAAGAGTATTAGGAGAAATGGGCGACGCAAGTGCTGTTGAACCATTAATCGATGTATTAAAAAATGACCGTAATGGTTCAGTTCGTTTATATGCTGCAAGAGCTTTAGGCGAATTGGGTGAAGTTAGTGCAACTATCCCATTGATTGAATCTTTACGTGAAGATAGAAATGTGGACGTTCGTGTTCGTGCTGCAAGAGCTTTAGGTCGTTTAGGTGGCCGTGAAGTTGTTGAACCATTAGTAGAAGCATTAAACGATGAAAATCCACAAGTTTGCATCACAGCAACAGATGCTTTAATCGAAATTGGTGATGTTGCTACAGATGCTTTAATCGAATCTTTAGACAGTGAAAAAGTTAATGTAAGATGCGATGCAACACGTGCATTAGGCGAAATAGGTAATCCAAAAGCAGTTGAATATATCATCAAAATGTTAAAAGATGAATGGGTTAACGTAAGAATTTATGCAGTAACTTCTTTAGGTAAGTTAAGTGATACAAAAGCTGTTCCTTCTTTAATCGAAGTTATGCAAAACGAAAAAGAAAACGATTTAGTTCGTGCTGGTGCAGCAGCAGCATTAGGTGTTCTTCGTGACCAAAGAGCTCTTTTACCATTAAGAGAATTAATTGTTAAAGCTGAAGAATTAGGTGAATTAGAAGACACAGCTTTAAAATCTTTCAAAAAGATTATGGCTGCTAACTGGAAACCAGTTAATGAAGCTCAAACTAAAAAAGTTTCAGTATAATTTTAATAACACATAAAAAAGAGGGCTTATAAAGTCCTCTTTTTTTATTGCCTAAAGTAACTAAAAACTTGTTAAATCTTTGACATTCGCCTGTTTTTTATTTAAAGTTATTATAGTAGGTAGGGACTTAGTTTTATGAAAATAAAAGCAGAGAATTTAATTAAAATTTATAATGACAGAACAGTTGTTAATGATATTTCTATTGAAGTAAATAAAGGTGAAGTTGTTGGTCTTTTAGGGCCTAATGGTGCTGGGAAAACAACAACTTTTTATATGGTTGTTGGTTTGGTTCGTCCTAATGGCGGTCGTATTTTTATTGATGATACTGATTTGACAAATATGACTATGGATAAAAGAGCTAAGCACGGTATTGGTTATTTGCCTCAAGAAACTTCAATTTTTAGAAAATTATCTGTTGAAGATAATATTAAATTGGTTTTAGAATTGAATGATAAATTAGATAAACAACAAAAGAAAGCTAAATTAGAAGAGCTTTTAGATGAGTTTAGAATTAAAAAATTAAGGGATACTTCTGCTGTTGCTTTATCTGGTGGTGAAAGAAGAAGAGTAGAAATTGCTCGTGCGTTGGCTGCAAGCCCTGATTTTATCTTGTTAGATGAACCATTTGCTGGTATTGACCCTATTGCTATTGGTGAAATTAAAGACAATATAAAATTATTATCTGATAGAGGTTTAGGTGTTTTAATTACAGACCATAATCCTAAGGCAACATTATCTATTACAGATAGAGCTTATCTTATTTTTGATGGAAAAATTAAAATTGAAGGTTCGAGAGATGCTGTTGCAAATGATCCAATTGCTAAAAAACATTATTTGGGTGAGGACTTTATACTTTAATGAAAATTAAATTGTTAGATAGATATATATTTTCTCAGGTATTTGCCGCATGTTTTGCGTGTGTTTTCATTTTTATGATTGTTTGGATAATGCCTGAAATATTACCAAAAACCCTTCAACGTGTGTTAAATGGTACATATTCTTTAGAAACAGGTTTATCTATTATTTTATTTGAGATGCCTAAAGTTTTAAATATAGCTTTACCTGTTGGTATGTTATTAGGAACAATTTTGACTTTTGATAAATTAAGTAAAAACTTTGAAATTACGGTAATGCGTAGTTCTGGTTTTAAGTTTTTTAGAATAATAATTTCTGTAATTATTTTAAGCTTTTTAGTTATGGGTTTAGCTTTTGTAGTTGGTTCTGATTTGTTACCATATACAGCTAATCAATTAAAAGTTATTAAAGGTGAAAATAGATCATCACAATTTGTTTTCCCGGTAAAAAAAGCAGATGGGGCAATGGATAAAATTCTTGTTGTTTCAAATTTTGATGATAATAATATTCGTGATGTTATTGTTTTAAATTTTTATAATGATTATGAAAAAGGTTCAAGTTTATTATCAAGTATTATAATGTCTGATTTTGTAAAAGCGGTTACAGAAACAAAAACTATAAAAACCAGTAAAGGTGAAGAAAAAACTATTTCAGAAATAAAATCTTGGGATATAAATCGAGGTAAAGAATATATGATATCTGAAGATGGTATTTTCCATCAGATTAATGATGTTAAAAATTTGACTGTTTTGGATGGAAAGAGTGCTCAAAATGCTCAAAAATTGATGAAATATTCAGTTTATAGAGATAGAGAATTAACAAATTTTCAAATGGCTGAATATACATATTTATTGTATCAAGAGCAAATGGATGATGAATTTCGTTCAATGTTGAACAAGTTAATTAAAAGATTTGTTCATCCTTTTATGTGTGTAACTTTTGCTATTTTAGGTTGTTTATTAGGTTTTTCAAAACCAAGAGAACAAAAGTTTTTAGGATTATTAGTTGCGGTTGGTGTTATTTTTCTTTATTACATAACATTGCCGTTCTTTGATTTGTTGGCGGAAAAGGGTGTGCTTTCACCTCTTTTAACATCTGTTATACCAGCCATAGCTTCTATTATTTTAATTGCTGTTGTTAAAAAGAAAAAGGATTTATAATGTTTAAGTTTTTTCTTAAGGCTTTTTTTATATTAATACTTTCTTTATTTATTGTTCCTAATTTTGCTTTTGCTAAAAGTAAAAATTCTTCTTATAGAATTGTGGAAGAACCAAAAGGGGTTTATGTTGTAGAGTTAAATATTAATACAAAAAAGAATGAAGAATTGATTCCTTTTGTTGTAGAAGAGCTTAAAATTAATGAAGATGTGTATAAGGAAACAGGTGCAAAATTAGTTGTTAATGCAGGCTTTTTTGATCCTAAGAATAAAAAAACTGTTTCTTATGTTGTTATTAATGGCGAAACAGTTTTAGATCCTAAAGATAATGAAAACTTAATGAATAATGTTGTTTTGCAACCATATCTTGAAAAAATTTTAAATCGTTCTGAGTTTAGAGTCTTAGAAGATGAAAATGGAAAAATTTTGTATGATATTGCTCCACACAATGAAGAGGTTTTAGATGGGTATAAATTAAAGCATTCTATTCAAGGTGGGCCAATGTTGTTCCCTGAATTGAGATTAGAAGAAGAATTCTTTGTATTAAAAAGAGATGGCAAAATTATCAGCGAATCAGCGTCATCTTTGCATAAATATCCAAGAACAGCTATTGGTATAAGAGAAAATAAAGTATATTTATTTATTATTTCTAATGAAGCACCGATGAATTTAGAAGAAGTTGGAAATTTAGCTCGTAAATGGGGTATGGAAAAGGCTATGGCTTTTGATGGCGGCGGTTCTACTTCTATTGATACAAAAGACTTACATATTATTTCTGAAAAAGAAAATACTGCAAGAAAAGTTAAATCATTTTTAATTTTAAAATAATAATTAATTTTTCATTAATATTTAGTGAAAATTGATAAATAGATAGTATAAATATATTTAGGGTAGTAGTTAATTTATAGGAGGATAAAAAATGACAATTAGACCTTTAGGTGACAAAATTGTAATTAAAGTTATTGAAGATGCTGAACAAACATCAGGTGGTATCTTTATTCCAGATAGTGCAAAAGAAAAATCTCAAAAAGGTGAAGTAGTTGCAGTTGGGGCAGGTAAAACTAATGATAAAGGCGAAAGAGAACCAATGGACGTTAAAGTTGGGGAAATTGTTCTTTTTGCTAAGTATGCTGGTACTGATGTAAAAGTTGGTTCAGTTGAATATAAAATTATGTCTGTAGGCGATGTTTTAGGCGTAATTGAATAATAGGTCTTAGGGAGAAATATTAAAATGGCAAAGAAAATTATATTTGATGAAGAAGCACGCAAAGGTTTATTAAAAGGTATTGATGCCGTTGCTGATGCTGTAAAAGTTACACTTGGACCAAAAGGTCGTAATGTAATTATAGAAAAGAAATTTGGTGCGCCACAAATCGTTAATGATGGTGTTACTATTGCAAAAGAAATTGAGCTTGAAGATCCACTTGAAAATTCAGGTGCTCAATTATTAAAAGAAGTTTCTTCAAAAACAAATGACGTTGCAGGTGATGGTACAACAACTGCTTCTGTTTTAGCTCAAGCTATTGTTAGAGAAGGTGTTAGAAATTTAACTGCTGGTGCTAACCCAATGTGTATGAAACGTGGTATGGATAAAGCTGTTAGTATTGCTATTGATACAATTAAAAAAATGTCCCAAAGCGTTGATTCTAAAGAAAAATTAGCTCAAGTAGCTACAATTTCTGCTGGTAACAACCAAGAAGTTGGTACTTTAGTTGCTGAAGCGATGGAAAAAGTTGGACACGACGGTG
>JAZSQW010000163.1:0-4183 GCA_045538205.1 Candidatus Avigastranaerophilus sp.
TTTCTAATTTTTAATTTTGAATCAATATCAGCTTTAACATCATATTGCATATACATTGAAACAGGATTAATGAAAGGCATTTCAACACTTTGAGCCTTATCATCTTCCTTATCCAACTCTGTTGCAGGTGGAATCATTGTATCGATATCAATATTTGCATTAATGTTTTTTGTGTCATTTACAAATAACTCTGCATTAGTTTTTAAATAAGCTGTTTTGCCGTTAAAATAACCTAATAATAATTCATCACCACGAAGTTTTAAATAATTTGATGATTTTAAATCAGTCAATTTTGCTTCATAATTTTCAATTTTTACTTTAGGAACTTTTATCTTAATCAAAGACATAATATCAAAAGCTGGTTTTACAGCTTCTTGATTTTTTTGAACAATTTGTTGTTCATTTTTATCAACCACAACTGCAAGCTCATCAATTAATTTTATTGATTTACCATCAACAATATCAAGGTTAATAATAGGATTTATAACTTCTGCATTAGAAACTTTAACAGTTAATAAAAACAATGATGGAAGAGCTATTCTACCTTGTATTTTTTCTGCATTAAATAGCTCTGAATTATCAGCAAAAGTAACTTTTAAATTATCGATTTTTGCCCCAACTGATAAAAGTGGAGTAACAATAATTTTGGCATTATCAAAATCAACATTTAAATTAGCTTGTTCTTTTGCAATTTGCTGAACCATAGGTTTAAAATCATTTAATTTAACCACGTTTGGTAAAACAAACAAAAATGCTAAATACAATAAAACGATTATTGATAAAAGCGTAATCCCTAATATTTTTAAAATTTTCATAAAAAACAACATCTCCTAATTTATAAATTTATAAAAAAATTATAATTCAAAAGATGGGGAAAAATATTATTCTTTAAAATATATGAAGAATAAAAAAAAATAATAATGATATTTTTTTACTTTTTTTTTGTTTGTTATAAAATATTTATTGAGTTGTTAATGCCGATAGGTCTAAATTTACGGAATGGGTAAAAAAAGACTTAGTCTTCAAAAGAAGATGGGAAAACAATTCGAGGTTACAAGAAAATAAGGAGAAAGACCGATGCCAGTAGCATCAATGATTGAACTTTTAGACGCAGGTGTACACTTTGGTCACCAAACACAAAGATGGAATCCAAAAATGAAACCATATATTTATGGTGCAAGAAATGGGATTTATGTTTTAGACTTAAGAAAAACATCAGAAAAATTAGATGAAGCATACGCAGCAGTAAGAGATTGCGCTGCAAGAGGCAAAAATGTAGTATTCGTTGGAACAAAAAAACAAGCTGTTGACGTTGTTGCAGAAGAAGCTACAAGAGCTGGTGCTTACTATGTTAATAGAAGATGGTTAGGCGGTATGCTAACTAACTTTGAAACAATCAGAGGTAGAGTGAACAAATTAAGAGAAATCGAAGATTTTTCAAACTCAGGTCAATTAGAAAAATTACCTAAAAAAGAAATCGCTCAAACAATGAGAAAATTAGGTAAATTAACAAAAACATTAGGCGGTATCAAAGAAATGAGAGGCATGCCTGATTTATTAGTTGTTATCGACCAAAAGAAAGAAGCAATTGCTATCGCTGAAGCAAACAAATTGAACATTCCTGTTATTTGTTTAGCTGATACAAACGCTGATCCAGATGGCATCAACTACATTATCCCTGGTAATGATGATGCTATCAGATCAATCAAATTAGTTTGGTCAAAACTTGCAGATGCAGTTCTTGAAGGGAAACAATTATGAGAAAACAAAGCTAACCAAATGTCAAAAATTCAAACAATTAAAGCAGAAGACGCTGGTGTAGCTGAAGAAGTTAAAGCTGAAACTGAAGAAGCAAAAGCTGAAGAAACAGCTTCTGTTGAAGAATAATAAACATTGAAAGGATAAAACTATGACAATAACAGCTGCAATGGTTAAAGAACTTAGAGAAAAAACAGGCGCAGGCTTTATGGACTCTAAAAAAGCTCTTGAACAATGTGATGGTGATATGGAAAAAGCAATGGAATTCCTAAGACAAAAAGGTATTGCATCTGCTGATAAAAAACAAAACCGTATCGCTGCTGAAGGTGTAGTTGCTACATATATCGAAAACGGTGTAGGCGCGATCGTAGAAGTTAACTGTGAAACAGACTTCGTTGCAAAAAATGAAGATTTCAAATCATTTGTTAACGGATTAGCAAAACACATCGTTTCTGTAAAACCTGCAGACATCGATGCTTTAAACGCATCAGTATGTGCTGAATGTGGTATGAAAATCGAAGATGCTGTAAAAGAAAAAACAGCTACAATTGGCGAAAAAATCAGCATTAGAAGATTTGAAATTTTAGAAGGTGAATTAGCTACTTATGTTCACAACAGCAAAATTGGTGTTTTAATCTCAGCTACTGCTCAAGATGAAGCATTATTAAAAGACGTTGCTTTACATATCGCTTCTTCAGCTCCTGAATTCGTTTCAAGAAATCAAATTCCTCAAGAAGTAATTGATGAAGAAACAAGAATTGAAATGGGTAAAGAAGACTTAGCAAACAAACCTGAAAACATCAGAGCAAAAATTGTTGAAGGTCGTGTTAACAAATTAATGTCTCAAAAATGTTTGTTAGAACAACCTTTCGTTAAAAATCCAGACCAAACTATCGAAGCTCTATTAAACGGCAAATTAGAAATCAAATCTTTTGTACGTTGGACTTTAGGTGAAGGTCTTGAAAAAAGACAAGATAACTTTGCAGAAGAAGTTATGAGCCAAATGGCAAAATAACAAAACCTTTAAAGTTTTAAAAAGAGGCTAATTACTTAGCCTCTTTTTTTAATCTAAATTATAAACGGTATCTTTTTTCTTAAGATTAAACAAAGCGGATTTTTTATTTGTTGTTTCATCACCCAAAGCAACTCTTAATCCAGCTTGTAAACCAACACCATTACGTCCACCATTTGTTACATATACTTGACCAAATGCTGTAAACTTATCTGCCCATTTCTTTTGCAAACCAACTCCATATTTTACATATGGTTTTATATTTACTTTAGGTAATTGAACATTATCTGCGGTAATTTTTTGTTCATTTAACATATTCCAAACCATACTTACATTCGCATATGGTTGCCATGTTCCAATATTACCAATAAATTTAATTCCTGGTTCTAATTGTATTGTATGATATAAATCTGATTTCATTCTTGCACCAGAAGCAGCAGTATAATCAAACATATTTACTAATGAATAAGATAACATTACACTTGGTTGAATAATAAACTTACCATCTGCGAATTCAAAATTATAACCATTTTTTGTTGAAATACCACCCATTAAAGCAGTAAAGTTATCTTCGCCTTGTATACTATTTGTACTTCCAGCTGTCGCACCAATATTTGCCGTCCAACCAGTAAAGAAATTTCCTTTATAGGCTACACCAATCAAACCTAATGTTCCACCATTTTGATATATGCTATTACCATTGAATGACTGATGAGAACCATTATATCCAGCATAAATACCAAATGTTCCATCCCAGCCTTTACCTAATTCGTGTAAAGCACTATCATACCCAAAATATGTTCCATATTTTACATTAGATACTTTTGGACCATTTTTCAATGGAATGTTTTCAAATGTTGTATATGGTCTAAACCAAGCAGTATTGTTTTGATATGTGCTCATTGTTGGATCATATACAAAATTTGCATTGCTATCCGCATATTTATTTTGATATTTATATACTAATCGTTCATTTTCCGGCATTAGCATAAACATATCCATATTTCTGAATGCTTCATTAAAAGAATCCGTTTGAACAGCCTGCACACCTGTTTGAGCAATAGGCTTAGACGCAACTGAAGGTGCAAAATCATTTAATGTTGTTGGAGTATCTTTCCCGCCTTGCAAACCAAAGTTTAACATCGCGTTCGTTTGGTCATAATCTACAGTGTATTGATAAATTTTACCATAAGCAACATCTCCACCTGAATAGATGATAGAATCAGCAATTGTTTGACGTGTTGTACTATCCATATCAACACTTAATGGAGACAAAGACAATTCTTTTTTATCAGTTGCTGATAATAGATTGATATTAGTAATGTTGATTTTATTATCATTAGAAACAAAGCTATCAGCACTAATTGTATCAATTGTTTCGGCTTTTAAATCAGCATCTAAAGATAAATTCAT
>JAZSQW010000101.1:0-3881 GCA_045538205.1 Candidatus Avigastranaerophilus sp.
CTGCTTGGTCATCAACAATAGATTGTCTTGCACCTACAAGCCTATTAACAAATGTAGATTTGCCTACATTTGGACGTCCTACTATTGCTACTATTGGTTTTTGTGCCACGATTTATTTCCCTACTATTCTGATATTCTATATTTTACTACAAATTCTCAATTTTCAGAAATTTTTACATTCTTGAGAATACTTCAACTCCAATATCGTCCATTGTATTTGCCAAGAAATAGGCACTTGAAGCAATCATAGAAGCATTATCCGTACAATACTTCATTGCCGGTGCATAGATTTTATAACCACAATCACGCAAAGCAAATAATTTCTTTCTTATTTCAGAATTTGCTGCAACACCACCTGCTAAAACAATTGTTTTTGCATTTATATCATCAGCCGCTTTTTTCACTTTATTAAATAAAGTTGAAGAAACATTTTCTTGAAAACTTGCAACAATATCTTTAACAGGCAATTCATCACATTCTTTTTTCAAACGTTGAATTAACTGCAACGAAGCAGTTTTTAAACCTGAAAAACTAAAATCAAACTCGTTTTGCAATTTCGCAACAGGTAATTTATATGCAAAAGGATTACCAGTTTGTGCCAGCTTATCTAAATTCACACCACCAGGATATGGAAGCCCAACAAGTCTTGCAACTTTATCATAAGCTTCACCAACTGCGTCATCAATTGTTTCACCAATAATTCTTTGTTCTAAATAACTTTTAACTTCAATAATTTGAGTATGACCACCACTAATCAATAAAGCTACAAAAGGTGGTTCTAAATCTGTATCTAAATAATTTGCACAAACGTGCGCATTTAAGTGATTTACACCAATAAAAGGTTTATCATTAGCCAAAGCTAAAGCTTTACCAGCATTCATACCAACTAATAAAGAACCAACTAAACCAGGACCAACTGTAGCAGCAAAAGCCGTAATATCATCAGCTGTCATATTTGCTTGTTCAAAAGTTTCTGCAATTACCATATTTATTGCTTCTAAATGTTCTCTTGCAGCAACTTCGGGAACAACACCACCAAACTCAATATGAGTTTTTATTTGAGAAGCAACTACGTTTGCTAAAACTTCTCTACCATTTTTTACAATAGCTGCCGCCGTTTCATCACAACTTGATTCTATTGCAAAAATTATATTGTCATAACCACTATCAGGACCTATTAAAACAGGTTTATCACTAATTGGGGTTCTAAATTCTTTTACTGGCATTTTCTTTCTCCAAATTATTTGGCAATTTCTATGTTTTATAATATCATTTAAATAGTTTTTGTGTGAGGAAATTATTATGACAAGACCAATGAATATTACAGAAAAAATCTTAGCAGACCACGCAGGTTTAGCTGAAGTTCAAACAGGACAATTGATTACAGCAAAAGTTGATATTACTTTAGCTAATGATATTACAGGACCTGTTGCTATAAACGAATTTAACAAAATCGGAGTAGATAAAGTTTTTGATAAAGATAGAGTTGTTTTTGTACCAGACCATTTTGTACCAAACAGAGATATTAAATCAGCTCAACAAGTAAAACAAGTAAGAGAATTTTCTCGTGCGCAAGAGCTTCAACACTTTTTTGAAGTTGGAAGAATGGGGATAGAACACGCATTATTACCTGATAACGGTATTGTTACAGCAGGCGATTTAATTATAGGTGCAGATTCTCACACTTGTACTTATGGTGCTTTAGGTGCTTTCTCTACAGGCATGGGCTCAACCGATATAGCTTGTGCTATGGCATCTGGCGATACTTGGTTAAAAGTTCCATCAGCAATTAAAGTTGAATTTAACGGCAAACTTAATAAATGGGTTACTGCAAAAGATTTAATTTTACATTTAATCGGTGATATTGGTGTTGATGGCGCATTATACAAAACTCTTGAAATTGGTGGTTCTACAATTCGTGAATTGCCAATGGACGGAAGATTTACTATTTGCAATATGGCAATTGAAGCAGGTGCTAAAAATGGTATTATCGAACCTGACGAAATCACAAAAGAATATTTAAAAAACAGAAGTTTGAGAGAACCAAAATTCTATTATAGTGATAAAGATGCAACTTATGAAAAAGTAATTACTTATAACACAGAAGAAATTGAACCTGTTGTTGCGTTCCCACATTTACCTGAAAATACAAAGAGAATTTCTCAAGTTGGTGATGTTGAAATTCATCAAGCAGTAATTGGAAGTTGTACAAACGGTAGATTATCAGATATCAAAGCTGCAGCAGAAATCTTAAAAGGAAGAAAAGTTCACAAAAACGTAAGATTAATAGTGTTCCCTGCAACACAAGAAATCTATTTACAAGCATTAAGATTGGGTTATTTAGAAACAATTATAGAAGCAGGCGGAGCTATTTCAACTCCAACTTGTGGACCTTGCTTAGGTGGTCACGCCGGAATTTTAGCGGAAGGTGAACGTGCTATTTCTACAACAAATAGAAACTTTGTTGGTAGAATGGGACACGTTGATAGTGAAGTTTATTTATCTTCTCCATACATTGCAGCAGCAAGTGCTGTATTAGGTAAAATCGGCTCACCAGAAGAATTATAATTAAAATTAATTACATAAAAATATTATTAATATGCATTTATTCATTATAAACATATTAATAATATTTTTTTATGCTAAATAGTGATTTAAGCAATAATTACAATGCTTTGCATTGTGGCGTTCCCATCGCGCATATAAATTATTCTAAATTTAAACAATAAAAAAGAGGACTTATTGTCCTCTAAAATGGTGCGTCTGGCGCGATTCGAACGCGCGACCTATCCCTTAAAAGGGGAGTGCTCTACCTGCTGAGCTACAGACGCATTTCGTCTAACTTCTTTATTAAAATAACAAGAACATATTTTATAGTCAACAACTATTTTAAAAAAACTTAAAAATGAGCAATTTTTTATATTTCTTGTACTTTATAAAATTATGAAAACTAATGAAATAAAAGTTGATATAAACAAATATGATTTATCTAATATGAATTCAAAAGGGTTCTCTGCCATAGATGAATGGACAACATCAAAAGATTTTGATGCATATAAAAGATACTCTATGAATAGTTATTTCGAAAAAATTAATGGTAGTTTGCGTACAGGAACTACAAATGATTTTTTTGTATTAGAAGATATTAAAAAATTAGATAACCTTTTTAAAACTATTCCTGAAGAAATAAAACCAGACAATGAAATGATTGTTTATAGAGGAGCCTATTTATCACCAGAATTAAAAAATATACTTGATGGCAAGTCATCTTCTAATATTTATGTTGATAAAGGTTTTGTTTCTACTTCTAAAAATAAATCTATCGCAAAGCAATTTGCTTCTACTGATGAAAAAGTATTTATGCAAATTAAAATTCCTAAAGGTGCTTCTGTTATAGATGATACTCAATTACCAAGTTCTGCTTGCTCTAAAATGAGAAATGAAGAAGAAGTTCTTTTGCCAAGAAATTCACAATTTAAAATATTATCTTATAACCCATTAACCAAAATTGTTGAAGCTGAATTTATAGGCCAACAATATCCAGCAATAATGCCTATATATGATGATTACACTGGTAGTGATAATCTTGCTGAATTAAATAAAATTTTTATGAGCAAAGAATTTAATTCAAAATTTTAATAAAAAAAAAAGATGATTGAGTAAAATCATCTCGGTTTTTGAAATATAGTAGAAAGAGAGTATTTTAAGGTTAAAAGGTTTTTGTGTTCTCTTGCCCTCTTGTTATATATAACGAACTCATTTTAAAAAAGTTCATTTTTGTTATATAATTAAATTGCCGAAACAATTTGTGAAAAAATGTAAAGTTTTATTCGCATGGTTGGAAAAAAAATTTTTTATGAGTTTTCAACCACATGCGAGAA
>JAZSQW010000037.1:0-10082 GCA_045538205.1 Candidatus Avigastranaerophilus sp.
GTATCGTATGTATTAATATGTTGTTGCACTTGCAAACGACCAAAAATGCTAATGGAAGCATTGAAATCAATAAACACTTTAATTCTACCAAAAGATATAAAGGTAGAAGCATTAATTTGCGATAATGATGCTGAAGCGACAGGCGAGCAAACAGTTAAAGAATTTTCTCAAACATCACAAATTCCAATTCATTATTTTGTAGAAAAAGAAAGAGGAATATCATCAGCTCGTAATAGAGTTTTAACAGAGGCTTTAAATTTAAACGCAAGCCACATTCTATTTTTTGATGATGATGAACTATTAGAGCCTAATTGTTTAATAGAGCACATAAAACTATATCAAACAAACTTAGAAGCATATATTTCATCAGGTCCTACACCAAATAAATTTATTGATAAATTACCATTTTATGTAACAAAACATATGGTTTTTAAACAACGAACAACCAAAAAAACAGGTTTAAAAAGAGATTATTGCGCATCTGGCAACGTATTTTTTCCTTTAAATTTAGTAAAGGATTTTAATATCTATTTTTCGTTAGAATATAAATTTATGGGAGGAGAAGACGGCGACTTTTTTGGACGTGCTTCTAAAAATGGATTTACTATTATTTGGAATAACGAAGCTATTATTTACGAAATGGTTTCCAAAGCTCGTGGTAACGTTAAATGGATATTAAACAAATGCTATTATAATGGCTTTGCAGGGGCTACTTTAAAATTCAAAGATTACAAAAAAAGCAAAACAGTTTACTTAATTAAACAAATATTTAATTTAATACTTAATGGAATAATTTTAATTCCATCTATATTAGGCGGACCATTGTTATTTTTAAATGTTTTAGGCGTTTGCTGTAAAACAAAAGGCAAAATTGACGCAACGATAAAAACAACACCACTAAACTTTTATCAAAATATTTCTGGAGAATAGTCTGGCAAGATTTATAAAAAATATTCTTTCAAAACTTTTTGGTGCTAACGTGCAAAATAAAAGAAAGAATAATTTAATAAAACAAGGCAAAGACGTATATTTTAGAAAGACAAAAATCAAAATTTTTGACAACTTTAACATAGCAATCCAGTAAAAAAGCAAAAAAATTTAAGCTAATCTTCTTGCAAAAGTAATTAACAAATCAATATCATCTTCTTTTAATTTTTTGCTAACATCAAACAATGTTTTTAAATTAGGATTTTCAGCAAAAACTGCAGACATTTTGTTAGAGACTCTATCAACATAAAAAGGAGATGCAGGCTCATTTTCATATTCTAAAAAATCATCAATACCACAATCAAGAGCCATTGCTATTTTTTCTAAACTATCAAGAGTTGGATTAGTATTAAATCCACCAAAAATTTTATCAATAGTAGATTTAGGCAAACCAGTAATTTCAGCTAATTGAGAAGCTGTATAATTTTTACTTCTTTTTAACTCATTCAATTTATCTTTACTTAAAGTTGCCATAACTAACTCCCCTTAAGTTAATTATGCTATAACCAACAATTTATTTGTATAAAAGCTAAATTTATCTAAACTTTATTATATTTTTATTTCTTTATTTTGATAATTACTATTGACTATATCTTTTAAGTGATATAATTAATTTGTTATCGGATTTTATGGAAATAAGGTTATTAAAGTTTCAATGTATTGATAAAATTCCCAAAAAGAATTTTATTAAAACATATTTGAAAGAAAAAGATTAAGAAATTTACAATTCAGAGGATATTATGTCAGCTTTTTACTCTATAATGCGATTTTTTAGAAAAAAAAACATAATAAAATATAAAAAGCATGGTGATAAACATCATAAAATAATTATTCTAAATTTAATAAAAATAACTTTATTAAAAAAACAATTTTACAAAAAAAGAAATGATATACTTAAAGTTTTTAATTACTATAAAAAAAACAATATTGATATAACAACAGTACCAAAAGCAATAGGGCAATTAAGAGAATTACAACTTGCAAATTTAGCTTTATTAAAAGAATTAGACTACGTTTGCAAACAAAACAATCTACAATATTGGTTAGATTCTGGCACACTATTAGGCGCAATACGTCACAAAGGGTTTATTCCTTGGGATGATGATATAGATTGTGCAATGCTTATACAAGATTATAATAAAATTTTTGAAGCATTTGAAAAAAGTTGTAGAGATCCTAATATTATACCAATCATATATAGAACAAAAGAACAACCCAATAATTGTTTCATTAAAATAATTCACAAAAAAAATCCTTATCTTTTTGTAGATATTTTCCCTTGTTATTTTTATAACAAAAAGCTTTCTATTAAAGAAAAAAAAGAAAAAACAAAAATAATGAAAGAATGTCAAATTTATATTAAGAAAAATACAAACTATTCAATGTCAAATCAAGAGTTTTTGACTTTTATAAAAGAAATTCAAAAAACAAAAATTATGCAAAACCTACCAAATAACGAAAATAAAAAAGCAGATATATTTTGGGGGTTAGAATTTCAACATAATTATAAAAACTTTTTTTATGATTCCGAAGTTTTTTTTCCTTTAAAAACAACAAGCTTTGAAGATTTTAACTTTCCAATAATAAACAACCCCAATACATTTTTAAAAGAAATTTACGGCAATTATATGGAATATCCAAATAAAATTAATACCGGACATAACATGCTAACAGAAATGAGCGACATTGAATTAGAAACTATAAAAGAATTAATAAGGGATTTTAAATGAAAAATAAACAATTTATAGTTGGACCAGTTGAACTTTATCAAGAAACAAGAGATGTCTATCAAAAAGATTTTACATATTTTAGAACTATAGAATTTGGAAATATAGCAAAAAATGCCCTAAACAAATTAAACGAATTAATAGATAATAAAACTCCTAACTCAATGATATATTTAACTGCATCAGGAACAGCAGGAATGGAAGCTGTTATTGAAAACTGTACAAACAAGAACGACAAATGCTTAGTTATTAATGGGGGCACATTTGGTCTTAGATTTTGTGAGTTGTTAAAATATCACGATATAGAATATTCTTCAATTAACCTTAAATGGAATGAAACTTTAACAGAATCTCATTTAAAAAAATATACGAATCAAGGTTACACAATGTTGTTTGTAAATTTACATGAAACATCAACAGGGCAATTATATGACATAAAAATGATTAGTAAATTTGCAAAAGAAAACAATCTTTTATTAATTATTGATGCTATTAGTACTTTTTTAGCAGATGAATACAATATGAACAAATATGGAATTGATGCAACTATTATTAGTTCACAAAAAGGGTTATGTTTATCAGCAGGGTTATCTTTTATTTCTTTTAGCGAAAGAATGCTTGAAAAAATTAATAAAAACGAAAAAGTTTCTTCAAAATATTTTGATTTCAAAGATTATTTAAAAAACATAGAGAGAGGACAAACCCCATACACTCCTGCTGTTTTTATCATATATGAATTACAAAACATGCTCGAGTTAATTAAAAAAGAAGGTGGCATAAAAGCAAGGTTAGAATTCATTGAACAGAAATGCAAATATTTTAGAAAAAGAGCACAAGAAATAGGTTTAAAAATTCCGACATATCCACTATCTAATATGCTTACACCTGTTTGCTTTGATGAAATAAAAGCAGGGGATGTTATAAAAATTTTAAAAGATAGATACAACATTTTCGTAAATCCTTGTGGTGGAGAAATGGCAGATAAATTGCTTAGAGTTTCTCATATTGGAAATACAACTATTGCAGATGTTGATAATTTAATCGAAAAAATTCAGTTAACAATTAACGAAATAAAGGAGTCTCAATATGTTAAACAATAAAACTGTTGTTTATACATCAGGTACTTTTGATATGTTGCATATAAATCACTTAAAAATGATTGAATATGCCCGTGCGTTAGGTGATATTTTAATTGTTGGTGTTAATACAGATGAATTAGTTGCTAGCTATAAATCAGAACCAATTATTCCTTTTGAAGAAAGAATTGCATTAATGAAAGCTATTAAAGGTCCAGATATTGTAATTCCACAACGTTCTTTAGATCATACAGATAAAGTTAGCAAATTAAATTTTGACATTTTTGTTGTTGGTGATGATTGGGTTGGCAAATACGATTATTTAAAAGAACAAGGTGTTGAAGTTGTTTATTTCCCTTATGGTGCAGGAATAAGTTCCTCAAGCTTAAAAAAAAGAATTTATAACAACTATAAAAAGTTACAAGACAAAGCAAATAATCATTTGCCCGCTGATACAGAGGTAAAAAACAAATGATAAAAACTGTTAAAAATTTTATCAACAAAATAATTTATCAACAAAGAATCAATCATCATGGCAAAAATAATGAGTTTATTTGCCCCAATTCAGCACGACTAAAAAGGATAAAAATTGATTTTTGGGGAAATAACAACAAAATAACAATTGGCGAAGACGTGTACCTAAATAACACAAAAATTGTAATTGGCTTTCCAAATTGCCCTGTTGAAAATTGTACAATCCAAATTGGAAACAAAACAAGTTTTAATTCTTTATACTTACAAATGGGGGAAGATAATAGTTCTGTCATTATTGGAGAAAATTGCAGATGTTCATATAATATCGAACTAAACTGCACAGACCACCATTCTATATTTGATAGCGAAGGAAACTTATTAAATATTGGCAAAAATATTACTGTGGGGAACCACGTATGGATTTGCAAAGACGTTCGTATAATGAAAAATACAAAAATCCCTAATGGATGTATTGTTGCACAAGGGAGCATTGTTACAAAAAAATTCGAAAAAGAAAATTGCGTAATTGCAGGAAATCCAGCCAAAGTTGTAAAAGAAAACATACGTTGGGACGGAATAAGACCAAATAATTTTTTAAAAAGTAATTAATAAAAAAATAAAAAAATAAAAGAGGAAGAAAATACAATGAAAATATATTTTGACAATAATTACAAACATAAAATATATGATTTAGGATTATTTAAATTAAAAATTAAAACCACAAAAGAAATCCGAAATTACTACAATTTTTTAGAAATACTAAATAATTATGTTGATATTACAAAGCTTATACCTGCACAAGGAAAATTAAGAGAAGAACAATTAGAATGCTTAAAATTATTAAAAATAATAGACGAAATATGCAGAAAAAATGAACTAAAATATTGGCTTGATTCTGGAACATTATTAGGTGCATATAGACACAAAGGTTTTATTCCGTGGGATAATGATGCTGACGTGTGTATGTTAAGAGAAGATTATAATAAAATACTACCTCTTTTAAGTGATTTTTTCAAAGATAGTCAAGAATATTATGTAAGAGAACGTGAAAGAAAAGTTAATAATTATCAAATAAGAATAATTAATAAACAAAATAAAAACATTGGCTTAGATATTTTTCCAACAGATTATTACTTAAAAAGTAACCTAACAGAAGATGATATTTTATATGTAAAAAAGAAAATGCTAAAAGCTCGTCGTCTTTTTGACAAAACACACCCTAAAAAAGAATATACAAAAAGTGAAATTATTAACGCAAAAGCTGATTTAATAAAAATAAGGGACGAAATAATTTTAGAGAACCAAGAAATAACAGAAAAAAATCCAGCTATATTATTTTCTATTGATTTCCCTTGCTACGCAAAGAAATGTTTTATTTTACCTTACCAAGACATATTTCCTTTAAAAGAAATCATATTTGAAAATAAAAAATTTTTTGCACCAAACAACATCAATAACTATTTAAAAGAAAAATACGGAGAAAACTACATGTCTTTTCCTACCAATTTAATAATGGAAAATGAATACAAAGAAAGAAAAGAGTACAAAAAATTATGAAATATATATCTGACAAAGAAATTTTAAAATTAAAAATTAGCCCATTGACAACTATCGAATGGGTAAAATCTGCATTTTTAATGAAAAAGAACAGCGATTTACCAGCAAAAACAAGTATAAGAATAGGCGAAACAAATTATTTTAATACAATGCCTGCATTAATCCCTCCAAAAAACATATTAGGCGTAAAAGTCATCAATAGATTTATAAACAGAACAGTCAAAGTTGATGGGCAAATTTTTATTTATAATTATGAAAATGGATACTTGGAATATATGCTTGACGCGTTTTGGATAACAACAGCAAGAACAGGAGCTGTTTGCGCATTAGCATATCGTACTTTTTCATCAAGTAATGCAAATACAATTGGACTTATGGGATTAGGAAATACCGCAATTGCATCATTATCTTGTATACTTGAAGATAATATTAATAAAGATATCACTGTAAAACTATTACAATATAAAAATCAATGTGAAGATTTCATTAAATTATTTTCAAAATATAAAAATGTACACTTTGAAATTTGCTCGACGATTAAAGCATTAATAAAAAATTCTGATGTAATAATTTCTTGTATAACAAATACAAATAATTTACTTGCAGAACCAGAATGGTTTAAGGAAGGTTCTTTAATAATTCCAGTTCATACAAAAGGATTTCAAAATTGTGACAGCATTTTCGATAAGATATATGGTGATGATACAAATAATATTAAACATTTTAAATATTTTAATCAATATAAGAAATATGCTGAAATTACAGAAGTATTAAGTAAAACAGCAGAAGGCAGAAAAAATGATAAAGAACGAATTATTAGTTATAACTTAGGAATAGCAATGCACGATTTAATTTTTGCAAAAAATATTATTGACTTAATAGAAAAAGAGTCAAAAGAGAACACCCCAAAAACAATTTTATCAAAATTTGATTCATTAAATAAATTCAAATTCGCATAACATATAATATCAATTTTAAGAAACAAATAACAAAATAGTTTAACTTAATCCAATTTTAGATGCAAAAAATTGCATCTTTTCTTTTTTATTTTTACTTAACATTATTTCCGTATTTAGATATTTTGCATTGTAATATTTCCGTTATTTGATACAATTATTGTATAAATATAATTTATCTGTTTTTGAGAAATCAAAAACATTTAAACTCAACAATTTATAATACGATGCAAATTTTTTGCATCTTTTTCTTTATACAGATATTTAAAAACATATATGTTCAAATTCTCTCAATTTCACTATTTATAATACTTTCCGTATACTAAAATTTAGTTATTAGAATTAAGAGATTTATCGTTTTTTAGGAGATTTTTCATACAAATGGTTAAAGTTAGCGTAGTTGTGCCAGTTTATAATGTAGAAAAATATATTAAACAATGTATAGAGAGTTTATTAAATCAAACATTAAAAGATATTGAAATAATTTGTGTTGATGACGGTTCAACTGATAATAGTTTACATATATTAAACGAACTCACTCAAAAAGATAGTAGAATAAAGATATTTACACAACAAAATAAAGGTGCAGGAGCAGCAAGAAATTTAGGTATATCCAAAGCAAATGGAGAATATCTTTATTTTTTAGATAGCGATGATTTCACTGATATAAATTTACTAAAAGAAGCATACGAAAAAATAAAAGCAAATAATGCACAGATCTGCATTTTTAAAAACAATGAATATGACACACAAAATAACGAATTCAAACCTTGTAAATGGTGTAGAAAATCAAACTTCAAAAATATATTTAAACTAACAGATTATTCTACAAACTTCTTTTCTTTATTCAATGTACCTGCTTTCACAAAGCTATATAGTTCAAAATTTATAAAAGAAAACAATATATTTTTTCAAGAAATAAAAACCTGTAATGATGTATTTTTTAATTTCTACACTCTTTCCACAGCTGAAAGAATTACCTTCTTGAACAAAACACTTGTATCATACAGAACAAATCAATCAAGTAATTTATCAGCAAATAGAAACAAATACATTGAAAATGTTAAAAATGCATTTTCACATCTTGAAGAATGCTTAAAAGAAAAAAATCTTTTTGAAGTAGCTAAAAAAACATATTACAGAAAAGCCTCAGAATCTTTCGGATACGAAATAAGACAACTAAAAACTATTAAAGAACAAAAACAATGGATAGATAAATTATTAAAAAATATTCCTTTCCAATACTGGTCATTAAAAACCATTAGATTAGTTTTTAAAACAAATTTAAAACATCATTTACGTGTTCAACACAACTACAAAAATGAAAAAATCACATCATTTATTAAAATTTTAGGATTTGAAATTAAAGTAAAAGAAATAAAAACAAGTAACGAAAACTGTCTAAAACATTGGTATAAAGAAAAAACAGGGAAAAACTTAAACTTAAATAACCCACAAACATTTAATGAAAAAATTCAATGGCTAAAATTATACGATTCAACACCAATAAAATCAAAATTATCAGATAAATATTTGGTAAAAGATTTTATAAAAGAACAAATTGGCGAAGAATACATCATAAAAACACTTGGTGTTTGGAACAAATTTGATGAAATAAACTTTGATTTATTGCCAAATCAATTTGTTCTAAAATGCAATCATGGCAGTGGTTACAACATAATTGTAAAAGACAAAACAAAGTTAAACCAAAAAACAGCAAAAAGAAAAATCACAAAATGGCTAAAAGAAGACTTTGCCTATAAATGTGGTTACGAAATGCACTATTCAAATATTGAAAGAAAAATCATAGCAGAAGAATACTTATCCGAAATAGAAAATAATCTATTTGATTACAGGTTTTTCTGCATAAATGGTAAAGTTAAGCAAATTTGGTTAGATATAAAAAGTGGAACAAAAGAACATCAACGAAAAATTTATAATAGAGCTTGGGAAGAACTTAATATAGTAGTGACATGGCCCAAATTAGAGGATAACATACCAAAACCTACTAATTTAGATAAAATGATAGAATTAAGCGAAAAATTATCAAAAGATTTTAGTTTAGTAAGAGTAGATTTTTACAATATAAACAACAAAATTTATTTTGGGGAAATGACATTTACTTCAATGTCTGGAATAGGAAAATTCGAACCAGAGATAGAAGATTACAATTTAGGGAAAGAAATAGTTTGCTTAAAAAACTAAACAAAAATAAATATAAAAAAATCTAAAGAAGTGTATAAAAATATTCAAAAAATCTTTTTTTTAGAAAAAATCAAAAAAAGATTTCAAATAAGAATAAAATTTAAAAAAAGAAATAGCCAGTTGGGGAATATATAACAAAAAAATTTTTAACTATAGTAATTCCATTATGAGTTCATAATGGAATTATTTTTTAATGGAAAAGATTAAAACAATTACAAATGATTTGATATCTATAATTGTTCCTGTTTACAATGTAGAAAAAATCTTACCTGAATGTCTTGAAAGTATAATAAATCAAACTTATAAAAACATAGAAATAATTTGTATTAATGATGGTTCTACAGATAAGAGTCTTGAGATATTAAAAGAATATGAGCAAAAAGATAACCGAATCAAAATAATAAACAAGCAAAACGGCGGGCTATCTTCGGCAAGAAATGCTGGTTTAAATATATTTACAGGTGATTATGTCTTTTTCTTAGATAGCGATGACTATATCCACCCTGAAACTCTAAAAATATTATATGACTGCTTAAAACAAACAAAAACAGAAATAAGCGAATGCAATTATTTTACTACCAATCAACGTAACTACGATTTTGAAATTTTAAAAAACAAAAACAAATTTTCTATAATAAAAAACCCATTAAAAGCATATGCGCAGAGAAAAAAGAACATAACCCCATCTGTATGGAAACGCCTTTATTCAAAAGAAATAATAAAAGATATGCGTTTTATTGAAGGAATTGTTTGGGAAGATGTTCCTTTCACAATTGAACTTTATAAAAAGACAGATAAAATCTCTCAAATAAATTTACCACTATATTATTATTGGCAGAATCCAAGCTCTATAAGCAACTCACAACATTCAAAATTCAAATATGACTGCCATTTCAAAAATATGATTTTTATCAATGATTTTTTATCAAATAACCAATATATTAAACAAAAGTGTATTGGTTTACTTACAAGAAGAATTTTAAACGACCTAAAAAAGATTAAAAACAAAGAACTAAAACAATACATTCAACAAAATTTTAAAGATTTATATCAAAGGAAAATTATTAGTTTTAAAGGATTAGAAATAAAAAAATATTTAT
>JAZSQW010000086.1:0-10478 GCA_045538205.1 Candidatus Avigastranaerophilus sp.
TATCAACAGCTTCTGTTTTACCTTTCCCATTGAATGTTGATGATGTTAATGAAGATATAAGATTAAAATATCGTTATTTAGATTTAAGACAAGATAAAGTTTTAAATTGTTTAAAATTAAGACACGATATTGTTCGTACAATGCGTAATTACTTAGATAATAAAAACTTTATGGAAGTTGAAACACCTATTTTAATTAAAACAACTCCAGAAGGTGCAAGAGATTATTTAGTACCAAGCCGTGTACAACCTGGTAAATTCTATGCCTTACCTCAATCACCACAAATTTTCAAACAATTATTGATGGTTGGTGGCATTGAAAGATATTATCAAATTGCTAAATGTTTCCGTGATGAAGACTTAAGAGCTGACCGTCAACCTGAATTTACTCAAGTTGATATGGAAATGTCTTTTGTTTGTCAACAAGATATTATGGATATGGTTGAAGGCTTGTTAAAAGAAGTATTTAGATTGGTTGATTATGAAACTCCAGATAAACTTCCTGTAATTACTTACAAAGAAGCTATGGATAAATATGGTTCAGACCGTCCTGATTTGAGATTTGGTTTAGAATTATTTGATATCGGCGATATCATTATGGAATCAAATTTTGAAATCATTAAAGATACATTGAAAAAAGGTGGAATTGTTAGAGCTATTAAAATTCCTAATATTGCCTCATATTCAAGAAAAGAAATGGACGACTTAACAAAATTAGCAGTATCTTTTGGTGCTAAAGCGTTAGCTAATATTATGTACTTAGAAGACGGCACAGCTAAATCACCTGTTCTTAAATTCTTAACAGAAGAACAAGCAAAAGCTATTCAAGATAGAGCAGGCGCTAAAGCAGGCGATGTTGTATTCTTCGTTGCTGATAAACCAAAAGTTACTTATGATGTAATGGGTAGATTTAGATTATACTTTGGTGAAAAATTAGGTTTAATTGATCCTAACGCTCACTCATTATTATGGGTTGTTGATTTCCCAATGTTTGAATATTCAGAAGAAGATAACAGATATGTTTCTGTTCACCACCCATTTACAATGCCTAACTTAGAAGACATTGATAAAATGGAAACAGATCCAGCTAATTGCCGTTCAATTGCTTATGATATTGTTTATAACGGTAATGAATTAGGCGGTGGTAGTGTTAGAATTCACGATGGCGAAATTCAAAAGAGAGTATTCCAAGCATTAGGTTTATCTGAAGAAGAAACTCAAGAAAAATTCGGATTTATGATTAATGCGTTTAAATATGGTACACCACCTCACGCAGGTTTAGCTTTAGGTTTAGATAGAGTTGTTGCATTACTTGCAAAAACAAATTCTATCCGTGACGTAATTGCATTCCCTAAAAACTCTGCAGCAAAATGCTTGATGACAGATGCTCCTGCATTGGCTTCAGAAGACCAATTAAGAGAATTGCATTTAAGATGTACAGCTAAAATTAACTAACTATTTGTAAGGTAATGGAAGACGAATTAATTAAGAAAATTTGGGACGATGTCCTTGTTATATTAAAGGAAAAAATAGTGGCAATTACATATGATACATGGATTTTGCCACTTATTCCTCATTCTTTTGAAGATAACTGTTTTTGTGCTTTGACAGGTCAAAATTTGGCTGTTCAAATTTTGCAAAAAAACCAAAAGGAAATATCAGAAGCCCTATCACAAGTTTGTGGTAAAGAGGTTTATTTTAAAGTTCTTTATGATGAAGAAGTTCAAAAACAATTTGAAAAAGAAAAACAAAAATTAAAAAAAGAAGAACAAAAAGAGTTTATTCAAAATCTTGAAAAGAAAATGCCAACTTCAAAATATGATGGCTTAAAACAAATGCAATCTGATTGCAGATTGAATTTAAAATATCGTTTTGAAAACTTTGTTGTTGGTGCAAATAATAAATTTGCTCACGCAGTAGCTCAAGCTGTTGCTAAAGATCCTGGTAAACAATATAATCCATTATTTATTTATGGTGGTTCAGGGCTTGGTAAAACTCATTTACTTCAAGCTATCGGGCATGATATTTTGTTCCACAAACCAAAATTAAAAGTTAAATACATTAAAGCAGAAGAGTTTATTAATGACTTAGTTAATTCTATCGCTAAAGGTATGGATAAAGTTGGCGATAAGAATAAAAAAATGAACGAGTTTAGAAATAAGTATAGAAATGCCGATGTTCTCTTGATTGACGATATTCAGTTGATTGAGGGTAAAGCAAGAACTGAAGAAGAAATGTTCAATACTTTTGAAAGCTTGCATACTGCAGGTAAACAAATTGTATTTACTTCTGACCGTTCACCTGATAAGTTTGAAAACACTCCTGATAGACTTAAAACAAGATTTCAAATGGGCTTGTTAGCAGATATTCAAGTGCCTGATTTAGAAACAAGAATGGCTATTTTAACAAGATTATGCGAAAACAATAATATTAAAATGAGTGTTGAAGTTATCGAGTTTTTGGCATCTATTTATAATAAAAATATTCGTGAATTAGAGGGCGCATTTAATACTATAAGTGCTTATTCGTCTATTAACGAAGTTCCTATTACTGTTGACATGGTAAAACAAGTTATTGGTTATAGTGAAAAACGTAAAACTTTCACTGTTGATGGAATTGTTGATATCGTAGCAGGTTTTTATAATATTTCAGTTGATGATATAAAAAGTACAAATAGAGCTGCAAAAACAGCTTATGCTCGTCAAGTTGCTATTTATTTAGCTAAAGAAATGACAGGCGAAAGCTATCCTTATGTTGCTGATTGTTTTAACCGTAAACACACAACAATAATGTATTCTCATCAAAAAGTGAAAGAAGATATGGCTATTGATAGACATTTATCAATGGATATTAAAGAATTAACTGAAAAGATTAATGCTTAACCAACGTGCTTAAAGTCGTTGCCACCAACAATTTTTAATCTTCTTTGGTTGCCTTCGCCAACGCTTTCGCTTGATAAGTTGTGTTGTTCTACAAGCTCGTGTTGAAGTTTTCTAATTTGTTGGTTTTGTGGTTGTAATTCAATATTATCAGCACCTTCTAATATTTTTTGAATGGCTGCTTTTGCTTCATCTAAAGCTCTTTCTGCATCATCATAATAGCCTTGAAGGGTTTCTGAATCTGTAATATGAAGTGCTTCTTTTACAACTTTTTGTACTTGTGACATTGAATTTGAACGTACATAGTAAATTGGTAAACGATAGTCATTTGCTATGCTTAAAACTTTTGTTCCACCTTTTGCAAATGCTTTATGAACAATTACTATGTCTGCTTCTTCTATGTTTCTTGTAACTTCTGCGTGCAAGTTAAGTCTTTCCAAAACCTTATCTAAAACAGTTCTGCTAACTGCATAAATGTAGATTTTTTTGAAATCTTTTACTTGTTTTACATATTCTTGTCTTGAAAAACTGAATTTTAATTTTTGGCTTGCTAATTCTTCTTCTTTGTTTTGTTCTTTTTCTTTCTCTACGGAAATTATTTCTTCAGTTTTTTCTGGTTTGTTGTTGTAAACTTGGTCAACTTTTCTTATTTCTGGTCTAATTGGCCAACCTCTAAGAATGTAGTCAACAGCTTCTGATGTGTTTTTATAAACTGCTAAAGTATTTCTATCAATAATTTCTATAACAACATCAAAGGTTGGTTGCTTTTCTCTTTCAAGAACAGTTTTTTGGCAACCTCTTCTTTTAGCTTCGTCATCACCAAGTGTAACCGAGCTAACGCCACCAACTAAATCTGAAAGAATAGGGTTTTTAATTAAATTATCTAAAGTGTTACCGTGCGCAGTAGCAATAAGCATAACACCACGTTCTGCAATGGTTCTTGCCGCTTGAGCTTCTTCTTCTGTACCGATTTCGTCAACAACAATAACTTCAGGAGTGTGGTTTTCAACAGCTTCTATCATAATATCTTTTTGATAGATAGGTTGAGTAACCTGCATTCTTCTTGCTCTACCGATAGCTGGGTGCGGAGTATCGCCATCACCTGCAATTTCGTTTGATGTATCAACAACAACAACTCTTTTGCTAAGTTCATCAGCAACAAGTCTTGAAATTTCTCTTAGTTTTGTTGTTTTACCAACACCAGGACGTCCTAAGAATAATATGCTTTTATTCTGAAGAACAATATCTTTTATACAAGCAATAGTTCCTGTAACAACACGTCCAATTCTGCAAGTAAGCCCTACTACTTTTCCCTGTCTGTTTCTAATGGCACTAATTCTGTGCAATGTCCCCGGAATGCCTGAACGATTATCGTTCGTAAATGGCTGAATTTTTGAGGTGATATATTCAATGTCCTCATCAGAAATAATTCTCTCGCCTAAATAGTGAGTTGAGTGGTCGGCATATCTAACTTCTCCGACTCTGCCCAAATCCAAAACCAACTCGATTGCATCGTCTAAATTGTACGGCTTTAGGTCATTAACAACTTTCGGCGGTAAAATTTCAATTAACCTTCTTAGGTCATTGTGAAATTGTATTTTATCCATATGTCCCTTTCGCTTGAACGAATTACTCGCACATTTACGCGCTATAGGTCTTATTACTTGTACCTAAAATAGGACTCCATTTCTTGCCCTACTTTAGGGGCTATCTCTACTTATATAATACCACTTTTTCAAAACTCTTACCACTTTTAAATACTATAAATGTAGTAATGTTACATAACTTTAAAAAAACAATAGTTTGAGCCGGTTAATAATGCTTAATATTTAGCATAAAAAGAAGGGGCTTTCGCCCCTTTTTTTGAATAAATACGTAATCTTTATTAAGGTATGAATTTATTGAAAGTATCTTTTTAATAATCCTTGGAAACCTTGACCGTGACGAGCTTCGTCTTTAGCTATTTCGTGAACTGTGTCATGAATTGCATCATAACCCAATTCTTTTGCTCTTTTAGCGATGTCCATTTTAGAAGCACAAGCGCCACATTCAGCTTCTACACGCATTTCTAAGTTTTTCTTTGTTGAGTTTGTTACAACTTCGCCTAATAATTCAGCAAATTTTGCTGCGTGTTCTGCTTCTTCAAAAGCATATCTTTTGTACGCTTCTGCTACTTCAGGATATCCCTCTCTTTCAGCTTGACGACTCATTGCAAGGTACATACCAACTTCTGTACATTCACCCATAAAGTGATCTTTTAATCCTTGTACAACAATTGGATCTTGTCCTTGTGCAACTCCGATAACATGTTCTGTTACCCAAGTTAAACCTGCTTTTTCATCTACTTTATTAAATTTATCTGCTGGCACTCCACATAATGGACATTTCTCTGGAGCTGCTTCGCCTTCGTGTGAATAACCACATATTGAACATACAAATTTTGACATATTATTTCCTCTTTCTATTTAAATTTTAATTTTGTTTATCTACAAAATTATAATACCATACTATCTTAAAACTGTAAAGTGATAATTATTATCATTTTTGTGAAATTATCACTCGCTCTATTGAATTTAAGTCTTTTATTACATAAATTCCTCTAAAACCATATTCTCTTAAAAGTGTTGAAACCTTTTCGTGTTGACCTTTTCCAAGCTCGAAGATTAAGTATCCATTCGGTAATAAAAAATCTTCTGCATTGCTTATAATTTCTTCATAAAATTCTATTCCGTCCTCGTCATTTGTAAAAAGTGCTGATGGTGGATCAAAGTCTTTTACTTCAATTTGAAGTGTTTCTTTGTCTTTCAATGGAATATATGGTGGGTTTGAAATTATAATGTTGAATTTTTCTTTTACATTTTCTAATACGTCTGAATAATAGAAATTAATTCTATCGTATACGTTATGTAAAAGTGCATTTCTTTCAGCCGTATTTAGTGCTTGTTTAGAAATATCTACTGCGTGTGCAGTTACATTTTTGTTATTTAATACAATACTTATTGGAATACAGCCTGAACCTGTACCAATATCTAAAATTTTTGTAAGATTATTCTTTTCGATTATTTTTAGGGCTTCTTCTACTAATATTTCTGTTTCTGGGCGTGGAATTAAAGTGCTTTCATTTACAAAAAAATGATGTGAGTAAAAATTAGCTTGGCCAATTATTTGTTGAATAGGTCGATGAGTTGAAACCCTTTCGTCAATTACAGAAGTGATTCTTGCTAATTGCCAAGGTGCTAATTGTTTACCAAGCATAAAGTCTTTATATGTGAAGTTAAAAAGTGTTTCAAAAGCGAAATCTACTTCACTAACCGCCTCATTGAAATCAAAGTTATTTGTTAAATATTTATCAATAAAAATTTTCCTGTACATAAGTTTAATTTTACTACATGTTCAGGAAATTTTTAATTATTTAAATAAATCTTTAAATTCAAATTTATTTTTTTTATTATTCATATTTGACGTAAACATTTCTTGAAGAATAGGGTTTGTTTGCAAAAGAGTTTGTTTTGGTTTTCGTCTTTCTATTTTTTGCCCATCTTCAATGTTTTTATTATTTAGTTTTATAATTTTGTTTTCGTCCATATCTATATAAAAGCAGAGTTTAAAAAAAATTGCCACTTATAAAATGGCAATTTTTATATTATTTAAAAATTTAATTTATTATACTTCAGATGTACAATTTGGACATTTTTTAGCGTTGATGTTAATTGTTGAACAGCAGAATGGGCATTCTTTTGTTGTTGGTGCTTCTTCAACAACTTCTTCAACTTTTTCATTTTTAAGTTTATTGATGAATTTAACTAAAATGAATACAGCCATTGCTACAATTAAAAAGCTAATTAAAGTATTAATAAATACACCATAATTAATAGTAACAATACCTGCTTCTTGCGCTTCTGCCAAACTGTTGTATACTACATCTGATTTTGTAATAGGAATGTATAAGTTTGAAAAATCAACGTTACCTAAAACAAAGCCAATAGGTGGCATAATAATATCTTTTACTAAAGAGTTTACGATTGGTGAAAAGGCGCCACCGATAATTATACCGATAGCCATATCAATTACGTTACCTTTTACTGCAAAATCTCTAAAATCTTTTAAAATTTCTTTTACTGACATAAAAATCCCCTTAACTATCTTGTTTTAATACTTCTTTTACTATATTAGTACTTGTTGTTCTTAAATTAAAATATTTATCAATATGGCCAAGAACATCGCTTAATGTTTCCCAACCAGGTTCTTTATTTTTTAAACTTTTATTGTCTTTACCTGTAACGTAAATATCAATCATATCATAGCGTTTTGCTGCTTTTTGCAATAAACCATTTGTAGGTGTTGACATGTAATGAGTTGTAGCATCAAGAACTGTTATATTTGGAGTTTTTGACATTTCATTTCTCAAATATTTGATTTTTTTACTTTTTCCGGATACAGCTATTACTTTTCCAAAAGATACAGATGATACACTCACAATAATTTCCTTTTTTATTGATATTTAAAGTATTGCACAAATATAGAAGGAATGCAAAGCAATAAAGATAATATATTACGCAATTTTAAAATTTACCCAACTGACTGATAGTAACGAATTATTGCTTGTAATATGGTTAGTTCGATTGGAGTTTATAAAAATGTTAATTAGTTTGATTTTGGTAGGTTTTTTATTTGGATTGGTTTTGTTAATAAGGCATTATAGAAATAAAAAGAAGGAAACAAATAAGAATATAATTGCAACAATTACACACGATTTGAAAACACCTGCTATTGCTCAAATAAGGGCTTTGGAATTATTGTTAAAAGGAAATTTTGGAGAGGTTAGCGATACTCAAAAATATTTTATAAAAGATATTTTGAATTCTTGTAATAATATGCTTGATATGTTGGTTAATTTGTTATGGTTGTACAAGTTTGATAATAAAAAAGTAGCAATAAATTCTATTAGTTTTTGTGTAAACGAATTGATTGAAGAAATTTTTAAAGAAAACAAATTATTGTTATCTTCTAAAAATCATCAATTTATTTTTAATGATTCATCAAAAAGAATTTTTATTGTTGCTGATAGAATGCATATAAAACGTATTATTACAAACTTATTAACGAATGCAATAAATCATAGCAAACCAAATACGGATATTAAAATTGAAACTTCTATTACAAATGCTAAGTTTTTGTTTTTAATTAAAAATAAAGGAAAATATCTTTCTGACGAAATGCTTAAATGTATTTTAGATAAAAATGAAGTTTTTAATCAAAGAGCAGATGGCTTATCTACAGGGTTAGGCTTATATTTAACAAATTCTTTATTGCAAATAAATGGTGGAAATTTAATTCATTTTATTGATTCTGATGATATGAATATTTTTGGTTTTTCAATTGAATTAAATAAAAAACGCAAACAAAATTTTTATGATGTAATAACTAAACCATTAATATCTTCTAAAAAGTAAAAATTATAATAATTCAAAGTAGTTTTTGTTAAAACGTAAAATGTTTTCATCACGCATTTTGCACAGTTCTCGTGACATAGCGCTTCTATCTACGCATAAAAATTTTGCCATTTCTTCTCTTGAATATGGAATATAGAACCCTTTTTTTTCTGTTTTATATGCGTTTAATAGGGTTAATATTTTTTCTCTTGTTGTCTTTTGTCCAATAATGTCTATTTTTTCTGTAAGTAATGAGTTTCTTTTGGAAATCATTTTCATAACATTTTTAATTAATTGTATATGATAAGGACAAGTTTTTTCGCAAGGAGTAACAACTTTTTCAAAAGGTAGAATAAGAATTTCGCAATTATTGTCTGCAATTACGTCAACTGGTGATTTATTTTCACCACAGCAAACGATATTGTGACCAAAAATATCATTCATTTTAAGTTTCTCAATAATAACTGTTCTGCCTAAAGAATCTGTTTTGCTAACTGTTAAATTTCCAGAAAGAACAACACATAAAAAGTCTATTTTACTTCCAATTTTAACAGCATAAGCTCCCTTTTTATAAGCTTTGGTTTTAATGCCAATACATTTTAAAAGTTCTAAAACTTCTGTATTTGTAATTTTTTCAAATAAATCAACTTGCAGCATTCTTTTGTTTTTTTCTTTTCTTTTTAAATTGTTTATCTGTAATATTTAAATCAGATTTTGCATTATCAATAGAAATTTTTGCTAATGGTTTTCTGTTTCTTTTATCGTAGAAAACTAAATAGTGTTTGCGTTTTGGACTATCAACAGAAAAAGATAGTATGCCAGAAGCGCTTGTGCCTTTTTTTATAGTTTCCATTGCTAAAGAATTTTTATAATCTGTAAATATTGATGGAGTGTAGCTTCTGTTTAAATCGCTAACTAAAGCAATATCAAATGAAGAAAAATCTGATTTTGAATTATTTTTTATAATTAAGTCTAAAGAAATGGTGTTTAAATTACCAAAAGGATCTTTTTCTAAAAATACATCAAAAATTTCTACATCTAATCCTTCATATTTAATTTCAGTTTCTTTTAAAGCTTCTTTTTTTATTACAGGAATAGCTTCTTTACTTTTTATTCTAACTTTTATTTCATCACCAGGAGAAATTAAAACATCTTTTCCTTTACGGAATAAGCTTATGCCTAAAGCAATAGCGCCACCAATAGCTGCCCCACCTAAAACGGTATAACCTTGACTTAATATTGCCCCTTCTAACCCAGCAATTTCCATTGCGGCAACTGCGCCATAAGCGCCACCAACGGCAACATTAGCTGTGCTTTCTACCGCTGTTTGAGCAACTGATTTCGCAGGTGAAAGTTTAGATGTCATTCCGCCTTCTATAGGTATTTCTCTTCCATCAGGGGTTATTAAGTAATCAAAGCTTAATTCTACATAACCGTTTCTACCAAAGCGTTTTGGATTAACAATATTTTGTATCTTTCCGTGTGCAATTGTTCCTTTTGGTAAAAGAACACCTGTTTCAGCTAAAACATCATCTGAAACTTCGGCAAAAAATTCATCGCCTTCCATTGAAGTAGTGTTTGAAAGGACTTGCGCTACCGTTAAATTTATAACTTTGTTTTGTTCTATTTTGGTTTCTTCTTTTGTAAAAATATTATCTTCTTCATTTTTTGGTGCAATATTTGTTTCTTCAATATGCCCTTGAAAGGGTGTATCTGCGAATGCAATAAGCTCTGCATTCGACAAGCAGAATATACTTAATATCAAAATTGATAATATTTTTTTCTTCATATCCCAAATCCTTAGTAAATATTTTACTATATTTAGCGTGTTTTTCAAAATTTTGAATAATAAAAGAGGTTAGTTAATACTAACCTCTTGTTATTTTGAAAGTATTAAATTATTGATTTACTGCCCAAATAAGCTTTTGTTGTACTGGTTCTGCTTCAAACAAATCAGCAACTGTGCAGTTAATTGTTTCGCAAAGTCTATCCATATTTTCATATGATGGTTGAGTTCTTCCGCTTGCCCAAGAGTAAACTGTTTGTTGTGGCAAATTTAAAACTTTTGCTAATTTGTATAAGCTCCAGCCTTTTTTTTGTTTAACAGTTTCTTTTATCTTGATTTTCATCTCTCCTCCAAAAGTTGATTTTTTTATTCAACAAATATA
>JAZSQW010000113.1:0-2339 GCA_045538205.1 Candidatus Avigastranaerophilus sp.
CGTGGTAAAAAACGTATGAAAGCCGTTGGTAGAGTTGAAGTACCGCAAGAAGCATTTATGGCTGTTTTAAGTTTAAATGATGATTAGGGAGTAGATAAATGAAAAAATTTTGGTTAGGGTTTTTGGCAGGTATCATTTTTACAATAATGGCATTAGTTACAACCATTTTTGTACTATATACTAAAGCAGCAAATGAAATAGATGCAGCAACAAAATATCAACCACAACAAAATTTAACACCAGCGATTGAATTGCCAGAAGAAGGAGTTATTAATTTTCAAGAAATAACAGATGATTCTAAACCAATAGTTGCATTATTCTACGTTGACTGGTGCGGATATTGTAGAAGATTTATGCCAATTTTCGGACAATATGCTCAAAAATATAATAAAGATTTTACTTTTGCTTTAATAAATTGTGATAAACCTGAAAACAAAAAAATAACACATGAAAATAATGTAAGCAGTTTTCCAACATTAAAAATTATTGATAAACAACTAAATTATGTAGTGCCAGTAGATATAAACGCAACACAAAGCGAAAAAATATTCAAATCAGAAATTCAAAAACATTTAAAATTGAGAGAAAAATTAGTTAAATAATTTTCTTGACTTAGATGTTTTTAGGAAATATAATAGTCCAAAGATGGACTAATTAAATTAAGGTTGATTAGGGAAATGCTCGAAGCAGAAATAGTAGAAAAAGCAGAATTAATACATCAATATCATATGGATATTGCTGATTTTTATGATGAATATACCAAGCATTTTGGTATAACTTTATCTACTGCAAAAGTTTTGGGTGTAATGTTAAAGAACAAAAATTGCACTCAAAAGGATATTATCCAACGAACTTATTTACCTAAACAAACAGTTAGTGCAATAATTAAAAGTTTAGAAACACAAGAAGTTGTTATCCAAACAACAAATCCAAAAGAAGATAAGAGAAATAAAATAATAAAATATACTCCAAATGGAAAAAAATGGGCAACAAATATAATGAAAGAAATGGAAAAAGTTATTATCCATTCATTACAATCACTTGGAGAAGAAAAAGTTTTAACATTAGTTTCTATATTCAAAGAATTTAGAGACAATATACAAGAGTACAAGAATAATATAAAAAATAAAGGATAAAATATGGGTTATTTAAAAAGTAAAAAAGCACAATGGACGTTATTTATAATTTTATTAATTATAGTGCCAATTATAGGTAGACAAGTTACAGGCTTTATAGCTGCAAAAATGCAACAAGAAGCTATGAAAAGACCTGCTACTGTACAAGTTGCTAAACCTGAAGTAAAAGAGGTTTATTCAACTTCAGAATCAACAGGTAGAATTCAAGCAAAATATACAGTTGATGTATTAGCAAGAATAAATGGTTGGTTGCAAACAAGATATTTTTCAGAAGGTGCAAAGGTTAAAAAAGGTCAAACTTTATTCTTAATTGAACCTGATCAATATCAAATTGCTGTTAATAATGCTTCAGCAAATGTTCGTCAAACTTTAGCTAATTTGACTAACGCAGAAAAAGAATTAGTAAGGGCAAATGAACTTGTAAAAAAAGATTATGTAAGTAAATCATATTACGACCAAGCATTAGCAACACGTGACAGCGCACAAGCTGCTTATGATGCTGCTAAAGCTCAATTATCAAATGCAAGATTAAATTTAAGTTATACAAAAGTAACATCACCAATTGATGGTAAAATCGGTAAAATTCTTATTACAGAAGGAAACTTGGTAAATACTCAATCAGGACCTTTAGCAAGAATAGTTAGCGTAAGTCCAATTTTTGTATATTTTACAGTTAAAAGTTCTACTTTTATTAATATGCGACAAGCACAAGCAGGTACGGATAATATGAGAATACAAATACAATTAGCAAATGGCGAATTGTATCACGAAGAAGGAAGTGTTGAATTTGTGGATAATGAAGTAGACCAAACAACAGGTTCAATTTCATTAAGAGCTGCTTTTGAAAATAAAGATGATGTATTAATCCCAGGTGACTTTGTAAAAGTTATCATAACTTCTAAAACTCCAACACAAGAATTATTAGTTCCTCAAGCATCTGCTTTAAATGATGCTTCTGGTTATTATGTATGGTCTTATGATGAAAATAATCAAGCCGTTAGAAAAAATATTAAAGTTGGTCAAGAAATTGACAAAAAATGGGTAGTTTTAGATGGCTTAACTGCTGAAGATAACTATATTGCAAAAGGAATTCAATCAATAAGAATGCCAGGTCAAAAAATTAATCCTCAACCACTTGAAGAAGAATCAACAGAAGAAACAAAATAATTAGGAAAGAATAATGGAAGATAATAAAAAGAAAAA
>JAZSQW010000031.1:0-6812 GCA_045538205.1 Candidatus Avigastranaerophilus sp.
CAATGAATACAGATGCTCAGGTTTTAGAAATGTCTAGCGCTCCAAGAAAAGTACAACTTGGAACAAAATTAACTAATGGTCTTGGTGCTGGCGGTAACCCATCAGTTGGTGAGAAAGCTGCTGAAGAATCAAGAGAAGATATAACAGTTGCACTTGACGGTGCGGATATGGTTTTTGTTACAGCAGGTATGGGTGGCGGAACTGGTACAGGTGCTGCTCCTGTTGTTGCTAAAATCGCAAAAGAATTAGGCGCTTTAACAATCGGTGTTGTTACTAAACCTTTTAGCTTTGAAGGTAAAAAGAGAATGAATCAGGCTCTTCAAGGTCTTGAAAAATTAAAAGAAACTGTTGATGCTTTGATTGTTATTCCTAACGATAAATTATTAGAAGTTGTAGACCGTAGAACAACAATGAGAGAAGCTTTCCAAGTAGTTGACGAAGTTCTTTTAAGAGGTGTTCAAGGTATTTCTGATATCATCACAGTTCCAGGTATGATTAACGTTGACTTCGCTGATGTAAGAAGCGTAATGGAATCATCTGGTTCAGCATTAATGGGTATCGGTCGTGGTACTGGTGAAGGCAGAGCTTTAGAAGCTGCTAAATCTGCTATCAATTCTCCATTACTTGAAACTTCAATCAATGGTGCTTCTGGTATCATTATGAACGTTACTGGTGGTCCTGATATGACTTTATACGAAGTTACAGATGCTGCTCAAGTTATTCATGATGCTGTTTCAGAAGATGCAACTGTTCACTTTGGTTCTGTTATTGATGATAGAATTCAAGGAGAAATTCAAATTACAGTTATTGCAACTGGCTTTGAATTAAAAAGAAATGAGCTTGATAAATTTGCTCAACAAGAACAAGAAACAAAAACTTTAGGTGCTATGGATTTATTTGCAGGTGTTAACTTAGGTGCTCCTGTTCAATCAACACCAGCTCCTAAAATGTCAAAATCTGCAAGTGATTTTGCAAATAACATTCTTGATATTCCTGATTTCTTAAAGAAATAAGTAATAATAAAATAAAAAATGGAGTGATTATCACTCCATTTTTTTTATTTCTTTTTTCCATGTATTGAAGAAATATATTGATAAAATTAAATAAATTATATAAACAATAATATAAGAGATTGGTCCTTTGTTTTCTAAGTAAAGAGTAGTCCATAGAATTATTGTTGCAATATTAACAAAAAACCAGTAACCCCATTGATCAATACATCTTTTGGTTGCCAATAATTGTGCTGTTATTGAAAAAGTTATAATAAAGCTACTAAAGAATGGTTTGTAATCACCTATCATTTTAAATAAGAATGCGCATACAATGGTTAAAGCCATTGTGCAACCTAAATATATAAATTTTTGTTTGATAGGAAGATATGTCTTTATTATGTCAATAGAGTCTTTTTTTAAATGTTTTTTCCATAAGAAAATACTAATTATTTGAATAGGAATGTAGTAGAGAATATAAAGTAGTGATTTTCCCCATAAATGATTTTGTAGTGTGAAATATGCATAAATGGCAGTTCCTATCAAACCAAGTATAAAACAATACAATTTGCCTTTGCCTGCTAATAAGGTATATGTAACACTGCAAAGCGCACCTATTAGTGCTAATTTGCTATCTTTTGTAATTATGCTAATAAGAATAATAGTTAGCATAATTATTGGAAAAAATATTTTTTCTTTCTTTGTAAAAGAATTAAATTCTTGTTTTATAAATTCTTGTATTTTCATAAATAAATTATAGGATAAATTGTTATTTAAGTTAATAAAATATTTAAATTTCATGATGTTTATTATTTGCTATAAGTATGAGAGTAAACAGTGTAAATTTGGCAAATAATAATCAAAGTTTTAAAGGTGCAATGAATAATAAGACGCTTTTAAAAGGTTTGGAATTGATTTCTGAACATGGGGCTACTTTTATTGCTGCTACTTCTGCACTTATGGCGATTGGCGTTAAACCATTGTCTATTATGATGACTCCAAAAACAGAAAAGAAAAACAAACAATATGCAGCTGCAGAATCAATTTCTTCTGGATTGATTAAGTTTGCAATGGTGGAAGCAATTGCTCTGCCAGTAGAAAAAGCTTTGAAAAATATTGATAAAAATCCTGTAAAGTATTTATCTGAAAAAACAATTGAAAATTTAAAAGAACCTGCTAAGAATTTGCTTGATTCTAAAAATTATAAAATTTTAACAGGTCTAATTAAACAGGCTTCGGGTTTTGTTTCTGCTATCCCGAAATCAATGCTTACAATTGCTTTAATTCCAATATTAATGGATAGAATTTTTAAAGAGAAGAAGAAACAAGAACAAAATAAAATTGATTTGGTTAAGCAAAATGAGGTTTCAAAAGTTTTTGATGATATTCATTATCAAAAACAAAATACAACATCTTTTAAAGGTGGATTGAGTAATTTATTAACAAAAGGTATTAGTGAAATTGTTAACAACAATAAACTTCAAAATGTAGTAAAAAATGTTAATTTGAACGAGGCAAATGTTGCAAGAAATATGTCAATTGCAACAGATTTATTGATAACTGGTTCTTTTGTTGCGAGTACACAAAAAAGCAAGAAAATAGAAAAAGAACGTAAAAAACCATTGATTTTAAATCATTTAATTTCAATGGGAACATTTTTAGCTTGTGCTTGTAGTGCAGATAATCTTATTCAAAAAGGAACAAAAGGTCTTGTTGATAAATTTAAAGAAGTAAACAAAAATGATATTAAATTATCTAAATACGTAGATGGTATAAATATTGCACGTTCTACATTAACATTTGCAGTTGTATATTATGCAATATTACCAATCTTTTCAACCTTTATGGCAGAAAAAATAGATAAAGCTTTTGCAAAGAAAACAGAGGAAAAACCACTATAGATTTTTATCTTCTTTGTCTTGCATTTCTTTTGTTATAACAGCTTTTAATGCTCTAACACCGATATATAATCCTGTTCCAACAGCAATTACTGCACCAACGGTACTTAAACAGGATAAACCAATCGCAGCTGCAATTGCGAAAGCGAAAACACCTGCTTTAAATGTAGTTGCTTCTTTTTCTTTTAAAGCAATTTCTCTTCTTGCAAGCTCACTTGGATCAGGTTTTGCTTCTTTTAATAACACATCTTGTGTCATATTGTTCATAGCAGAAAAAGTAGGTGCTTGCTTTATAACATTATCTGAAAAGAGTTTTGGAGATAGAGATTCAATTTTTGCTATTTGGCTTTTAACTTCAAAAATATCTTTTGTAAGTTGTTTATCCATAACAACTCTATCTTGATTACGGCGGTCTTGTCCTGAACGTCTATCAATAGCAACAGGAATATCACGTTGCCTTCTGTCTTGGCTACGTTGATATTGAGGATATAATCTTTGTATTGAATTTAAATCCATTTCTACCACCTTCACATTTTATAATGCCAAACAAATTCAAAATTGCCAAATTTTTTATATTTTGTAAACAAATTTTAAAATTTTAATTTTTATGGCAATTAAAAACCGTCTTTGTTTTTTATACTGATATAAGACGGCGCATTATGGAATTATCAAGTAACTATATAGTTAAAAATAAAGGAATTACTAATTCTCAAGGGGTTAATAAACCTGTTGAGAAATCTTTTGGTGCCGTTAATACAAATAATGTTGAATTGCCGTCAACACAAACTGTTGGAATGTCTCAAGTAAATTATTCTGCGCCCGTTTCTTATACAAAAATTGCTGATATTGATATTCCAGGAATGAAAGAAAAAGCAAGTTTATTCAAGCTTTCAAATGGTCAAAAGGTTGCAATTTTGCCTAAAAAAGGGCCTACATTTGTTCGAACATCTTTTTCCGTTGGTTCTTTAAATGAACCAGATAATATTCGAGGTGTAAGCCATTATATTGAACATAATTTGTTTAATGGAAGTAAAGATTTACCGCCAGGTGAATATGACAGAAAATTAAAAGAATTAGGTGGTTATACAAATGCTTATACATCTTCTTCTGAAACGCAATACCATTTGAATTTACAACTGTTGAATGATAAATCTTTAGAAGAAGCTATAAAATTAAATGCTTCGCAAACACAATTTCCAACTTTCCCTGAAGATCAATTGCAAAGGGAAAAAGAACCTGTAAAACAAGAAATAGATATATATGAAAAAGATGCCGTTGCTCTTGCAGATGATGAAATGATGAGAAATTTATTTGGCATTCAATCTGCTTGTCGAAATTATGTTATTGGTTCGAAGGAAACAATAAATTCGTTAAATAGAGATATAGTTTCTGATTATTATAATACTTGGTATACTCCAGATAACGCCGTAACAGTTATTACAGGTGATGTTGATGTTAATGAAACGATGCAATTAGTTTCAAAATATTATAATAAAAAACCTGATGTTTCCAAAATAAATAATAGAAAATATGAAAATTTAAAACCTATAACACAACCAGTTAGAAAAGATATTTTTCAATCAAATAATCCTAATGCTATTTTATCAATAGGCTTTCCTGTTGAAAATACTAATACTGCACAACAAGAGCAAATAGATTTAATGTTGTCTTTGTTGAATTCATCAACATCTCAATTGTCAAAAAGATTATATGATTTAGGCGTGTCAGCAGATTTTTATATGCAAGATGTTTCATCTGATAAAAATGCTCCTAAGGCCATAAGTGCTAATATTCAAGTGCCTGAAGAAAAAACCGAAGAGGTTTTAAAGGTTATTTATGAAGAAATTACTAATTTTATAAGTAATCCACCTTCTGAGCAATTGGTTGCACAACAGGTGAGAAATACAATTGAAAATATGAAGAATGAATCAGAATATTCTGAAGATATAAGTGCAAGATTAGTAAAAATGGTAAAAAATAATGATTTGAATTATTTTGCAGAAAAACAAAATGCTTTAATGCAAATGAATTCCCAAAGTGTTTCTGCTTTTGCTAAAACTTTTCTTGATTTAAACAGAGCTTCTATTTGTGTTGCTCATCCTGATAGTACAAATGCAGATAATATAATGGCAAATTATAATAATTCAAATGTTGTTAAAAATGCTAATACTGTTTCTTTTGGTAAAACAATTAATGTAAATCAAGCTATAGAAGAAGAAAAAAATAAAACTAAACAGTGTGTTTTAAATAATAACATTTGTTTATCAACAGTAAAAACAGATAATAGTGCAGATTGTTCTATGAAAATGGTTTTTGAAGGTGATTATAATCCAAATATTACAGCAGGCGAAAGTGCAGTAATTTCGATGCTTCTAAGTCGTGGCGATTTGTTTATGGGTAATGATAATTATAAAAAATTACAAGAACAATTAAATATTGCCATTTCTACGGATTTTTCTTCTAATGAAATTGTTTTTAAGGGAATATTTGATGCAAGTAAAACTAATGAAACAATATCTTTAATTAAAAGTGTTTTGTTAAATCCTAATTTTACTCAAGAAGAATTTGAAAAAGCTAAACAAAATGTAAAACAAGCTTTCATTAATGCACAGAAAGATCCTGTTAATAAGTTGCATCAAACAATTTTGCCAAATGATAAATGGTATTTGTCAAAAGAAGAACAAATAAAAATTCTTGATAAAATGACATTGCAAGATGCTCAAAGAATTTATTTTGGACTATTGAATAATTCACAATGTGGTGTTTCTGTAACTTTACCTCAAGATGATAATGGTTTTGTTGAACAATCTGTAATAAATCAATTATCAACAGGCATGCCGATGGCTCGTCCTTTTGTAAAGGAAAAAGCAATGCAAACTTCTTTGTATCAACCAAATTCGCAAGAAAAAATAGTTTGTGATTCACAAGAAGAACCTCAAGCAGATATTATTCAATCATATCAGTTTAAAACAACAAATAATTTAGAAGATAATGTAAAAATTTCAATGTTGAATTATATATTAGGTGGTGGAATGTCTTCACGCTTATTTAAAGATTTGCGTGAAAACGAAAAGATAGCATATAGTGTTGGCTCTGATTTTTATAATATAAGAGATATTGGTGTTATAAATATGGAAATTGGAACATCAACAGATCCTAATATGACAGCTGAAGCTACACCTGAAAATGTAAATAAAGCATTAAATGGTTTTAATAGAAATGTTGAAAGATTAAAAACTGAAACAATTTCTGAAGAAGAATTGCAAATGGTTAAAACTGTTGCAAAAACTAATTTCTTAAATACATTGGAAGGGAATCATAGTAAAAGTAATTTATTGTTAGGCGATATGAATTCTTATTATGGTTTAGATTATTCAAAGAAATATTTAGAAGCAATTGATAAAATCACTGCTGAAGATATTAAAGCTGCAGCTAATTATGTGTTTGCAAATAAACCAATAACCTCTATTGTTGCCAGCCAATATACACTTGATGCGTTAGGCTTGAAGAAAAATGTGCAATAAAAAAGGACATCATGCTGATGTCCTAATAAATTTGCCTTGAGCCGGACTGTCTTGCTCGTTCGCGATAAACGGCGTTGCGTGCCGAAAACTCAACGTTTCCGTCACTTCAGCCTCTGCTCACTCGCGCTTGTATCTAAGAACAAAACTTCGTTTTGTGGGTTCAGTCCTTCTCAATAAAAAAGGACATCATGTTGATGTCCTAATAAATTTGCCTTGAGCCGGACTTGAACCGGCACTGGGGGTGAGCCCAATTGGATTTTAAGTCCAACGCGTCTACCACTTCCGCCACCAAGGCTTGTTCAATTTGTAATATATTATAAAAAAAAAATATTGTAAAGAACTTTTTTAAAAAAGTTAAAATTAATATTATAAATATATTGTTAAAATCACGATTAATGTGT
>JAZSQW010000096.1:0-2273 GCA_045538205.1 Candidatus Avigastranaerophilus sp.
TGGACAAATGATAGATATGTGTATCGAAAAATTTGGTATTCCAGAAACAGCTATAATGCTAGATAATATCAAGGAATTAGGATACAAATATTCTACAATAAGTGCTATCACAGTTTCTGTTGCAGACATGGAAGTTCCAGCCGAAAGAGAAAAAATACTTAAAGAAGCTGATGAAGCAGTTGACGCAGTATACAAAAACTACAAACGTGGTTTAATATCTGATGAACAAAGATACAACGAAGTTGTTAAGATTTGGGGTAAAGCTACAGATGACATCCAAGATGCTATAATGAGCAACCCTAACATCAAAAACCCAGTTCGTATCATGGCTCATACAGGTGCTAGAGGTAACCCTAAACAGATGAGACAATTATCTGGTATTCGTGGACTTATGGCAGATACTTCAGGTAAAGCCGTAGAAATACCAATTAGATCAAGCTTTAGAGATGGTCTAGACGTTCTTGAGTACTTCATTTCTTCACACGGTGCTAGAAAAGGTCTTGCAGATACAGCGTTAAGAACAGCTGACTCTGGTTACTTAACAAGAAGACTTGTTGACGTTAACCAAGAAGTAACAATCACTTCTGAAGATTGTGGAACTAAAGATGGCCTTTGGGTTGAAGCAATTATGGAAAGTGGAGAACCAATTGAAAAATTATCTGAAAGAATTGAAGGTAGATACCTATCTGATGATATCATAGACGAAGCAGGAGAAGTTATTTATGCTAGAGATACATATGTAACATCTGCTATAGCTAAAGATATCGTAGGAAGAGGATTTACTAAAGTTAAAATACGTTCAGCCCTTACTTGTGACATGGGTAGAGGAGTATGTTGTAAATGTTATGGTAAAAACCTTGCAACTGGTGAACCAATTACAGTTGGAGAAGCAGTTGGTGTTATTGCAGCACAATCAATAGGTGAGCCAGGAACACAGCTTACAATGAGAACAATACACACAGGTGGTGTCGCTGGAGGCGCAGATATTACTCAAGGTCTTCCTCGTGTTGAAGAATTATTCGAAGCGAGAAAACCAAAGGGTGTTGCTATAGTTACTGAAATAGCAGGTACTGTTAAAGTTACTGCTCTAGACGATATAAACAAAAATGTAACTGTAACAAGTGAAGATGGAACAAGCGAAACTTATGAATTATATAGTGCTAAACCAGTTGTTAAAGACGGAGACGTTATAGCAGCAGGTGACAGACTAACAGAAGGTTCACTTGACCCACACGATATAATTCGTATAAATGGCGAAGTTGCCGTACAAAACTATATTATACAAGAAATACAAAAAGCATATAGAACTCAAGGTGTTCACATTAACGATAAACACATTGAAATTGTTGCAAAACAAATGCTTAGAAAAATAAAAGTAAATGATGCAGGGGAAACTAAACTTGTTGCTGGTTCTGTTATAGACATTAACCAATTCAAAGCAGCAAACAAAGAAGCAGCAGAGCAAGGCAAAAAACTTGCTACTGGTAAGAGAGAATTACTTGGTATTACTAAAGTTGCTCTTCTTACAGACTCATTCTTATCTGCAGCATCATTCCAAGAAACAGCAAGAGTATTAACAGATGCAGCAATTAAAGGTAAGACAGATAAACTTCTAGGATTAAAAGAAAACGTAATCATCGGTAGACTAATACCAGCAGGTACAGGTCTTGTGGATTATAAAGATATAAGCTTCTCTTCAGATGAAGAAGAAACAACAAGCGATAATTCTGATGAAGACATATTAAGTTCTAATATAATAGAAGAAATATACGAATAATACAAAAATAACAAAACAAACCAACCGAGTTAAACGAAAGTTTAATTCGGTTGGTTTTTATTCCAAAATCAGTTCGATAAAAAAAGATAAGCCCTTTACGGCTAGGTATCAAAGATACTCACAGCATGAAGCTGACTTTCACACGTAAAGGACTTAATATAAATATATGCTTTATCTCATTGTTATTATATGGTTAAATTATACCGAATTTAACCATATGTGTAAATACAATTTGGAAAAATATTTACTAAAAATACTATCTAAATCACTCTTTTAACAGTGCTTGTTTTTGTTCTTTTTCTAATTGTTTTAAACTTTTTTGTGGTGTAGGCAAGTCTTCTGGCATAGTTCCACCAGCTTCTTTAATTGCTTTTCTAACTATTTTACCAATTTTAGTATGAGTATCACATGCTTTCTTTTCTGTATCAACCTTATCTCTTTTTAATCTTGATTCAGTCTGTGTAATACGAAATAGATTAGCTGCAAGTTCTTCACT
>JAZSQW010000160.1:0-11085 GCA_045538205.1 Candidatus Avigastranaerophilus sp.
TGTTGATACTGATGGTAAATTTGCGAAAGCAGAAATTGTTGATACTCCTGATGTTAAAACAATTGAAGACTTAGCTAAATTCTTAAACATACCTCAAACTGCTATTTGTAAAGCTTTAGTTTATGTTGTAGATGGCAAATATGTTGTTGCTTTAATTAGGGGCGACAGAGCCATTGAAGAAACAAAATTAATGAATCAATTTGCAGGTAATGATATTAGAATTGCAAGAAATGATGAAATTGATGAAATAATGGCAAATAGTGGTTTTAACGCAATTGCAGGATTTATTGGTCCTAAAGGCTTAAAAGGTGTTGAAATCATTGCAGATGAAACAGTAAAAGACTTAAAGAATTTTGTAATTGGTATTAATCAAACAGACAAACACTTAGTTGGCGCAAATTGGGGAGTTGATGTTGAGCTTCCTAAATTAGCTGACTTAAGATTAGTTGAAGAAAACGATAAATGTGTTGACTGTGGTGCTGACTTAAAAGTTACAAGAGGTATTGAAGTTGGTAATATCTTTAAATTAGGCACAAAATATTCAAAAGCAATGGGTGCTACATTCGCTGATAAAGACGGCAAAGAAAGACCATTCATAATGGGTTGTTACGGTATTGGTATTTCAAGAACAGCAGCTGCAGCAGTTGAAAGACATTATGATGAATTTGGTATTAAATGGCCTTTAGCTATTGCACCATATACAGTTGTAATTGTTCCTGTAAGTAATCAAGATGAAACTCAAATGCCACTTGCACAAAAAATGTATGATGAATTAATTGCAAATGGTGTTGAAGCAGTTCTTGACGATAGAGATGATAGAGCAGGTGTTAAACTTAAAGACGCTGATTTAATCGGATTCCCATACAGAATAACAATAGGAAAATCAATTAAAGACGGTTTAGTTGAATTCAAGACACGTGCAACAAACGAAACTGTATTAATTACTCCTAAAGAGGCACTACAAAAAATATTGTCACTATAAAAATGGATAAATTAAAAGCAACATTTGCAAATTACGAAAATTATCTTGCATTTGTACAAGAAAAATTAAATAAATTCTTCAAAGCGCAAAGCCCTTTTATAGCTTGTAAAGAGGGCTGTGCGCATTGTTGTAAAAATGCACAATTCCCGTACAGTCAAATGGAATTTAATTATCTTATATATGGTTCTTTATCAATTGATAAAGAAATCCAATCTCAAATTGAAAAAAATATAGAAAAAGTTTTAAAAGACAAAAAAGAATTTCAAGGCGAAAAATTCAGATATGATTGCCCATTCTTAATTAATAATTCTTGCAGTGTTTATCAGCACAGAGGATTAATTTGTAGAGCTTTTGGTCTATTAGAAAGTTGTTACCAAGATAAATTAAAAATTCCTTTTTGCCACGAAATTGGTTTAAATTATGCGAATGTTGTTGATAATGATAAAAAAATAATATCCGAAGAAAAATATAAAGCATTAAACGTAGAAGAACAACCTTTAGCCTACAATGTAAGCTACAACTTCTTAACAAGCGAAGAAATAGAAAATTCCTTCAACTTTAAATTTGGCGAAAAGAAATCATTAATTGATTGGCTTGAAGAATAGAAGATTATTCAATTACCATTTTATATATCTTATTTTTATTTACAGAATACAATTTAGAAATTATCTTTGAAATATCTTTAGGTGAAAAACCTTCTTGCTTTAAAACTTCAATTTTTTCTTTTATAAAATCATCTTCCACATCAGAATTTTCCTGTGCAAAAAGCATTGCAACAATTTCACCTTTTAAAATATTTTCATTATAAAAATCTATAATCTCTTTAACTGTGCCTATTTTAAGTTCTTCAAAAACCTTTGTTAATTCACGTCCTACGGCAATTTTTTTATCTTTACCATAAAATTCAGAAATATTAGATAATGTTTCCATTAATCTATTTGGAGATTCATAAAAAACACAATTAGTATATTTATATTTGTTTAATAATTCTTCCTGCTGTTTTTTTACACGAGGCAAAAAACCAACAAAAGCATATTCTTCATTATTTCGAGGAATTAAGCTTAAAAAAGTTGTAACAGCACAAGCACCTGGTATTGATGTTATTTTAATATCAGCATTTCTTAACTCTTTTATCAATACAGAACCCGGATCAGAAATCATTGGTGTTCCTGCATCAGATACTAAAGCAACCTTTTTGCCATCATTAATCAACGAAATGATTTTTTCACTTCTTTCTTTTTCATTAAATTTATGACAATCAAACAACTTTGCACTAAAACCATATTTTTCACATAAATTTTTTGTAACACGAGTATCTTCGCAAGCAATAAAATCAACCGATTTCAATACTTCAATAGCTCTTAAACTTATATCAGAAATATTACCAATTGGCGTTGCTACAATATAAAACTCAAAATCCATAAATTAACCTCTTTTAATTGGATTTGTAGCAACATTTGATATTGTTTTATTTAATCCTGTTACTTCTAACATATTCAAAACATTTGGTTTTACATTACTAATAGATAAAGATTTATTATTAAGCAAAGCAACTTTTTGCAAACTTAACAAAGAAGTTATCATTTTTAAATCTACATTTTCAATATTAGAAAAATCCAACACAATATTTTGAGATGTCTCAAACTCAGTGTTATCAATGTTCTTTATACTATTAAATAAATCCTTCGCATTTAAAATTTGCATATAAATACTCATCTATTTGTTGCATAAAAACATCTTAATATTTTATTTAAATTTTGGCAATATGTTAACCAACTTTTCTCATTTGTTCTTTTTGATATTGATTAATAACAAAATCTTTTGGAATAGACATATTTTGTTGAGAAGCTGCAAAAGAACCATTTATTCTATAGTTTATAGAAGGAATATTTTGCGCTGCAACTTTATTTCTTTTATTAATTGTATTAATAGTTTGTTTTTTGCTTTTTCTTGCTTTTTTAGAAGAAACTTCTTGAGCCACTATACTATTTTGTTTTTTAGATTTTTTAGAAGATTTTAACATCATAAACATTAATAAACCTATTAAACCAAATAATATTGACTTATTATCTGCGAAATTAAATAAAGCAAATGTTTTAACTTCTTTTATAGCATTAGTAGAAAGTTCTTTTGTATAGATTTTAGCATTTTCTACATTTTTACCTTGAAGAGAAATTACTGTATTATTAGCATTTTTCTTTTGAACGATAACATTTTTCAAATCTGCTGCATTATCATAAACGATTTCCATATCCTCAACAGGAAGAGCAGAATTAATAACAATATCAAGAGTATCCATATTATCTGATATTTTTTTAATATTAGCATTTCTGTCCATTTTCAAAATAACAGAATATTCACCATTTTCTATTTGTTTAACATCAACACCGGAAATTGAATTAGTAGCAGCAAATGCCCCAACTGAACTAATAACAATAGCCCCCGTTAAAAATAAAACCTTACTTACTAAACTACTTACCCTAAGTCTCATTATATCTCCGATGATTATACTCTATCCTTACAAAACATTTTAAATTTTTTATTAAAGGTAAACATCAATCTAATGGTTGAATTATAAAGATTAATCTTTAGATTAATTTGATACAAAAATTATCTTGCGTAAAAGGGCAAAAAATACTATCATTATGGTATATAGTGAGGTGTTTATATGTTCGGTTTTCTATTTAAAAAAGAACCTAAAATTGATAGGTTTAAAGTTATCCAAACTCAGTTTGAAAAAATTAAAAAGCTTTATTGCGAAAAAGAGATTTCTTTTGAAAGAAAAGAAGAGTTATCATCTTTAATTCAAAAATATGGATATTTACCATATTCTCAAGCAAGAGCTTTAAAAGATCTATCAACTGAAGAAGTATTTTTCTGCTTGGAAGAAAAATTAAAAGTTAACGGAATGATAGAAAACAATGAACTTTCATTTACAGAAGCACAAATCAGTGCTGTAAAACGTAGCGGATATACAAATGCAGATTGGATTAAAAAAGAACAACACGACATTAAGCTTATAAATCTTAGTGCTTTAGGCGATGGTCTACAAGAAATGGCACCTGCTAAATTCATCGATTGGCTTAGACAAATTGTTATTTTGCCAGCAGGAAATGTCGAAAAAGGAGTTCTTTCAACAACTGTTTACTTAGTACCATTCACCCCAAGAGATTTTGGAAATGCATATCTAACAGCAAGTACAGAAGAAGTTAGCGAAAACCTTGCTGATGAAGAATTAAAAAAATTAGATATCAATGCAAAAGACCAAGTAAAATTATTTATTTCACTTGCTCAATTATGTGGCCACCCAGTAATTTATGACGTTTTCCCGCAAAATGGAAGATATTCTAAAACAATTTTAGCTCACCCAGAGCTATCAAGATGGATAGATGTTAATTATTTAACAGAAGAAATTTCAAAATCACTTAACTATGTTGCGATTAAACTATCACAACAATTTGATGAAGATGATGTTACTATTGTTAGAAACATTTATAAAACAACTTTAAAAAGTGGTTCTGTTGACTTAGCGCCAGAATTCAAACCTATTTATATTGCTTTTTCTCAAGAGCTTGAAGAAAAAAGAAAAGAACTTTCTAACTTTATGACAAAAAAGGAAGAACAAAAAAAATTATTAAAACGAGTTAAAGCAATAATTTCAAAAGTACAAGGTGTTAAATTTAGCAAAATAAAAAAAGACAGTGATATAACAAAACGTGGTGAAATTATCAATGCTTTAATAGATGCAGGTTTATGGACATTACCTGATGGTGCTTGGTGTTCAAGTGGCATACCTATTTTTGAAAAAATGAGCGAATGCGGTTCTTATCCTGTATTCACACACTACAATGCAAAAGGCGAAGATGTTTCTAAATATGCAGATTCTGATTGTCAGGCTCCATATTATTTTGTTTATTTAGAAAACGGAAAATATAACCAACCTGTAATTGATTTTTACATCAATTATTTAAAGAACCTTCAAAAAGAATATAATTTTGACGGTTTTAGAATGACTCATTCAGACTTTGTTGTTGACGAAATGAGCGAAAAAGATTTAAGACCAATTAGCTATAGAGCGCCTCGTATTGTTCTTAAAAAAGCTAATGACACTTTAAAGGCACAAGTGCCTTATTTTGCATGTATGGCAGAATATAGACTTTGGGGTTCTCACTATAAAGAATATCATAACGATATGAATTTCGATTTGCTTTGGGGTAATGATGTTAAAACAGATTATGAAAAAACTCCAACAGAAGTAATTAACGATAATAGAGAACTACAAGATTACAATAGCTCAATCTTCAAAAGTAATTTGCTATCAATAATTAAAACATACAATAACCAAGATGGTGATTTTAGAACCATTAACAGATTTTTAGGTTTGATGGATAAAGATGAAGCACTATTTAAATGGTTTAAATTTAAATTTATTACTGGTGGCAAATTATCAAATAGACCTTGTATGTACGTTGATGGTGATGAATCTTTCTCTAAAGATGGTATTGAAGCAACTATTTTAGAAGAAGTTTCTTTAATTCGTGAAGATGATGAAGATTTCTACAACAAATTTGATGCAATTAGAAGATTTGCTATTAATAACGAACTTACTTTAGATGGCGAAGCTCAAATTATTAACCAAACAAAAAATGGTTATATAAGCTGGATGATTTCCAAAGAAACAGTAAAAGAATGTTTAATTATTGCAGCTAATTACCTTCCATCAAACGAAAAGATATTAAAACAAAAATCTGATGGCACAATGGAATACACAATAAAATCAAATATAGAAGTAAAGAAAAAGAAAATTGAAATTCCTGGTGATTTTACTCTTTACTCTGAATTTGTTTACGAAGATGATAAAAAAGATTTCGTAGAACATTATTGTGAAAAAGGTGTAAAAACAATTGAAATAGATTGTTTAAACCCATCAGAATTTAGAATATTCAAAATAAAAAGATAATGAAAATATCAGACTTAACACTAAAACAAAAAATATCACAAATGTTTATTGTCGGATTCGTCGGACAATTCTTTAACCTAAATAAAAACTTTGTAGATATGATTGAAAATGGGTTAGGTGGGGTTATTTTCTTTTCGCATAATATAACAAGCGAAAAACAATTTAAAAATTTAATTCAAAATATATCTGAAAAAGCCTTTATACCAATGTTTTATAGCATAGATCAAGAAGGTGGCCGAGTTGAAAGAACAGAAAAAATTCATAACGGCAAAAAATATTTAAGTGCAAAAAATGCTTTTGAAATGGGGATTTCTTATCTGCAAAATCAAACAAAAGAAATTGCATTAGAACTTAAAAGTTATGGCATTAATATGAATTTTGCACCTGTATTAGATGTTAATACAAACAACGATAATCCAATTATTGGCGAGAGGGCTTTTTCGAACAACACTCAAGAGGTTACTTCTGCAGGCAAGGTTGTTATTAAAGAATACATAAAATATGGCATTATACCTGTAGGGAAACACTTTCCTGGACACGGAGATGCAAGTGCAGATTCTCATAAAACATTACCAATTATTGATTTGCCAAAAGAAGAGTTAATAAAAAACCATATTCAACCATTTAAAGAAGCAATAGAAAATGACTTGCCTGCAATAATGGTTGCGCACGTACTTTATCCGAATTTAGAAGAACTTAATTTACCTGCATCTGTTTCTAAAAAAATCATTAATGATATTTTGCTTGAGCAATTAAATTTCAACGGAATTGTTATGACAGATGATATGGAAATGAATGGAATTAAAGGCCTTTCCCGTCTTGAAGCTTGTATAAAAGCAATTAATGCCGGAACAACAATGTTCATTTATAGAGATGCAACAAAAGAAATCACACAGTTAATTAATGATATAGAAACAGCGGTTAAAAACGGCATTATTAAAGAAGAATATATTAATTCTGCTGTTGAAAAAATATTTAAAATAAAACACCAATTTGGCATTATCCAATAGATGATTACATTTCTTTTTTCTCTTTTTTAAAATTTCAAAAAAGGAGAAAATATGAAAAAATACTATTTTTTATGCTTAATGCTTTTTGGTTTTTCTGCCTTCGCATTTGAATTATCCGAACCAATTGAAAATGCTTTAAAAGCAAAACAAATTGAAGCAATTGAACAAAAAGAAGATGCTATAAAAGAAGTAAAAAATGAGGTTAAACAAGCTCAAGAAGATAATGAAAAATCTTCAAAAGATGAAAAAACAAAATAAAATTATTAAAAATTTTATATTTTCATTTTTATACAAGTTAAATGTTTTTACATAAATAATATTATCAATATATAAAAAATTTAATGTCCCCTTTGTGGAGTTGCGTAGAATTACTTATAGAGACGACGTCGAGCGAGGACTGTCTGAGCCAACGAAGTTGGCGAGTTCCGCAGCTCTGGTCGAAATTAGTAATTCAAGCAACGTAACATCAGGGACGAGCTTTGTGGAACTTTTGCGGGAAAAGTTCCCCCGTCGGGAGACCCGTCGGAGACAAAAGCTTGGAAAAAGTTTTAAAGTTTAGAATAAAAGAAATATTCGGTGGTAGTCTTTTGACTTATTAGCTAAATTATAAGACTTTCTTTTCCTGACGTACTTTCTTTGACAGCAAAGCAAAGTACCAAAGAAACTGCCGTCCGGTCGCTTCGTATTTGATATTTGTATAGCTCATCATCGGCAAAATAACTCACTCCGTTTTACTACGTTCAAACAGATTTTGCCTTTGACGTCTATTGCGCTTACAACTATCAAAATACTACGCAATGGACGGGGTTAAGCTTATAGTTTTATTTCTACTATCATTGCTTTTTATTGTTTATTTCTAATAAACATATAACTGTAATATTCATCATGTAACCAATTAAAATTATCAAATCAAATAAAATTTTTACAAAAATTTAAATTTTAAAAATAAGTGTTTAGATTAATTTTTTAATGGGAATAGAGAAAATATAGGTCAAAAACGAATATAGAATAAAAGATAGGATATACTAAGAATACAATATAACGCAAGAAAAATGGCCGTTAGATAAATGGTTTTATCAGGCATTGAGATTAAAGTAAGAGAAGTTAATTGTGATGGTATATTTTATTTGTTTATTTTGTAAGAAGTTTTGATTAGTTAAATATAAAAACTCTATATGGTGCGAGCCGTTGGTTTGTGCCGTGTTGAATATATAGTTAATAGAATTAGCATAGAAAGAAGATATAAAACAAATAAAATATAATTAAATAAGCGAAAGGCAAAAGCGTGAGGCAGATTTTCTGTAGGCTGAAACGTAGTGGAATGCCGAAGTAGCGCCGAAATAATGAGCGACAGTTTTGCGAATAGCAAAACGAAGCGAATGACTTGAAGGCGTGGAAGAAAATCTGACAAGTAAACCTTGTTGTTTTCGTTCAATTATTTTTAATAAATATAGTAGAAAAAGTGATTTGTGCTTATTGTTTTAAAAGGCAATATAAGTGTTCTCTATAAATCGCTTTAGGTTAAAAATTTTTGAATTAGAATACAGCGCAATAATTTGTCACAAGTTCGTGGAAGAGATTCTTCGTTGCACTCAGAATGAAAACAAGTATTCTGTCATGCTGAACTTGGTTGACTACTTTTCTTAGTGAAGCAAGGCTGAACTAAAGAAAATGTCTGGTTTACCCACAGCATCTTACCAGTTTGGTAGTTTTACTTAAACTTGTAAGTTGTAGAGAATATTTAATGACAACATTCCACAAAGCTTGTAGCTTGTCTAACAATTAACCGTCATTTTAAATGTAATGCCGAGATTGTTTAGGTAAGATAGTAGGTTAGGCAGACCCTAATTGAAAGAGACGAAGTTAAAAGGTTTCATTTCCCCTCACCCACATGCCCGGTAGCGAAGATTTGTTTTTAATACCACTTACATATAAAAAATCAAGCAATAAAATTTCAATATTGCGTTGTGCAATATGGTAAAACTGTTGCCGTATTTGTATAAGAAGTGATTATTTGAAATAGTTGACGAATTCTTAACAAAAGTATATAATTACTTTTATATTAGGAGTTAGTTAAAACAGTTGCTAAATTTTATTAGCGAAGGAAACAGATATAAAGAAATTTTATATTTAAGTAGATAGTCAAAAAAAGAAAACGAAAGGTACAAAAGATATGAAAAAATTAGGTTTCACTCTTGCGGAAGTTTTGATCACATTGGTAATTATCGGTGTAATTGCTGCTATGACAGTTCCAACATTGATGAACAACACACAAGGTCAAGAAAATAAAACAGCATTCAAAAAAGCTATTTCAGCTATGAACCAAGCATTAACATTAGAATATGCTCTTGAAGGTAACACAGCTGCATCTACAGGTATTGCTGATATTATGAAAAAGAGAACTAATGTAATTAATACTGAAGCTGAATGGAAAGGTACTGGTACAGGCGCAGCTGTAACTGGTGATAATGCAGTTGTAATCGCAACTGCGGATGGTATTATTTATAGTTTACCTGGTGCACCAGCTGCTGGTACTGCTTGTCCTGGGGAACCTTCTGTATTAGATGATGGAACATTAGATCCAAATTTTGATATTTATACTGCTGATAACTGTGGTACAGGTAAAGTTGACGTAAATGGTGTAAAAGGTCCTAACGCAGCTGTAACAAACTCAGCAAAACCAGAAGATATTTTTGAGTTTACAATTTTTGAAACAAAAGTTGTTCCTGGTACAGATGCTGATTCTTGGGAAGCAAAAGTTATGTACGATAAAAAAGAAAATGCTACTACAGGTCAATAGTTTAACAGCTTTGGTATAAAGTTTAAGGAGAGAGATGGTGCAAGTCATCTCTCTCTTTTTTAAAATAGTAATATTATAATTTTTCGTAGTGATTATCTCGTCATTGCGAGGAACAAAGTGACGAAGCAATCCAGAAAAACGTCAAAGAGATTCTTCGGCTAAAGCCTCAGAATGACAGAAAGTAAGATAAATGTTAAAATAAAACAATGAAAAACTCTTATGTTTATGTAATTACAAACAAAAGAAATGGCACTTTATACGTTGGTGTTACATCGAATTTAGCAAAAAGAATATACGAACATAAAAATAAAATAATTGATGGTTTTTCAAAAAAGTATAATTTAGATAAATTAGTTTATTATGAGGTATTTGAAGATATTTCAAAAGCGATTGAAAGAGAAAAATTCATTAAGGGTAAAGTTCGTCAATATAAAGTTGAATTAATTAATTCTTTTAATCCTAATTGGAATGATTTATATAATTCTATTTTATAAATATTGTTTCGTCATACTGAGCGAAGCGAAGTATCTCGAGATATAATTTAAAAGTTATCTGTCATTCTGAACGTAGTGAAGAATCGCAAGGTTTATCCATCCGAAGGTAAAGAGATTCTTCGGCAAAGCCTCAGAATGACGTACAAAATACTAACATAACAATGAAAATAATAAAAAAGGAATATAAAAAATGAAAAAATCAGGTTTCACCCTTGCAGAAGTTTTAATCACATTGGTAATTATAGGCGTAATTGCTGCTATGACAGTTCCAACATTGATGAACAACACACAAGGTCAAGAAAATAAAACAGCATTCAAAAAAGCTATTTCAACTATGAACCAAGCATTAACTACAGAATATGCTCTTGAAGGTAACACAGCTGCAAGCGTAAGTATTATTGATATTATGAAAAAACGAACAAATGTGATTAATACACAAGCAGGATGGCCACCTGCTCAAACAGGTGATAATATAGCAACTGCTGATGGCATGATATATCGTTTTATTGAGGAAGGACATCAAGATGGCTGTTCTGGCGAGCCCCCTGTTGATGGTTCGAATATAGACACTTTTGATATATATTCATCATCTCATTGCGCTTTTGGTTATGTTGATGTAAATGGTGTAAAAGGTCCTAATAAAATGGTTACAAATTCTGCAAAACCAGAGGATCAGTTTACATTTTTAGTTTTTGCAACAAAGGTTATACCTGGTACAACTGTAACTTCAGTTGAAAGAGCTGTAATGTATGATGATAAAACAGTGACACCAGATAATGTTGGACCTGGTGCTCCTACAGAATAAACTATAAATTGAACCCTGTAGGTTAGTTATTGTC
>JAZSQW010000129.1:0-3897 GCA_045538205.1 Candidatus Avigastranaerophilus sp.
TTATTATTTTCATCAAACATGTCCTTTGAAAAATTATTCATAGACATTGGCGAATACTTTTCAATAGCACTTAATAGAACAGATAACTTAGAAACATAAATACCTGTATTCCATAAATACTTTTGATTTTGAACATATTTATTAGCATCTTCTTTTGATGGTTTTTCAATAAATTTATCTACTTTAAAACCACTTTTTAATTTATCACCTAAACAAATATAACCAAAACTATCTTCAGCATATTGTGGTTTTACACCAATAGAGCAAATATAACCATCTTTCGCCATATTTTTAGCTTTTTCAATAGCATCAACAAGCTTTTTATTATCCTTAATATAAAAATCGCTTGGCAAAATTACAACTATTTCATCACGACTTTTTTGAAGATAAATCAAAGAAGAAGCAACTGCAGAAGCAGTGTTTTTTGCCATTGGTTCTGAAATAATAGCTAAAGATTTAGCATATTCTTTTAACTGTAATTTAACATCTGTTTCTTGTTTTATATTTGTAATTGTTAATATATTTTTACTTTGAGTTAAAGACATAGCAGTTTCAAAAGTGTTTTGTAATAAAGTTTTATCTCCATACAAATTCAATAACAATTTAGGACTTGAAGCACGAGACAAAGGCCATAATCTTTCACCTGAACCACCTGCTAATATAATACATTTCATCTACCGACTCCTATTTAATACAATAGTATCATGAACTACCTTTATTTTACCTTTTTATTGGATTTCTAACAAAATGAAAAGATATGTAAAGATAGTTCACAAACTTAGACAAAATATTAAAAACTATATATAATATTAAAAAGGAGTATTCATGCTCAAGGATAGAGGGGATATATCATGAGTTTATCTATGGTAGAAAAAATCGAAGGCAAAGAATTTTCACCAAAAGAAATTAGAGAAATGTTCGGAATTGATAATTCGCAAATTCAAGAATTATGTAAGAAAGCTGATATCAAACTAAAAAAGAACGATAGAGGACTTACTTATTTCACAAAAGATGATGCATTAGCTATCAAACAAATGAAACAATCAACAGCCGTAACAATTCCATCAAAAGCTACTATTTTGAAAGGAACAAATTCTGTTTCAAATGCTTCAATGTTACATTTAATTGATACTTTAAAAAATATTGAAACATCAGTAACATCAAAAATCACAGCTGTTTTAGATGAAAAACTTGACGGTATGGATGATGTTGTTATGGAATTAATCAGAGTAAAAACTGAAAATGAAACAATGAGATTTAAAATCAATGAATTAAACAAAGAAAACTACAAACTAAAAAAAGAAGTTAATTCATTCAAAAAAGTTCCTTTTGGTTTCTACGCAAAAACAACTAACAACAACTTATTTTAAATAAATTCAACTCTTTCAATAATATTTAAATCATTCCAAAAAACATTTAAAGTATTATTGATATTATGATAATTTAACAAATTAGAAGATGCAGCTTTAATAGCATCTTCTTTTGTTAGCAATTTTTTATAAACTAAATTTTTAACAATATCTGCCAAAAGCATTGAACTTCCAGCAAAAGTACCATCAACATTAGTTAAAAATCCGTTATTGTTATATATTTTTTGTCCAGCAAAGGTCATTTCAACTTCTTTGCTATGTGCAAGCGGCAACGCATCACTAATCAAAATAACTTTATCAATTGGTTTTTGTTTAAAAGTCATATTTAAAACATCATCATCAACATGCATAGAATCTGCAATTATTTCTATATAAACATTATTATTTGTTAAAGCAGAAACAATTGTAGATGGACCTCTATGAGTAAAAGAACCCATTGCATTATATAAATGAGTAACTTGGTTAACATTATCTAAATTAGTAGCAACAGAATGCCCAGCTGATAATTTAACATCTTTAGATTTTAAAAATTCAGTAAATGAACCATCTGTATCTAATTCAGGTGCAAAAGTAACTATTTTTATAAGTTCATCATCAATTTTTGAATAATTTTCTATTGTTAATTGAGAAATAAAATTTTTATCATGAATGCCAGCTTTTATAGGATTTATAAATGGACCTTCTAAATGAACTCCAACTATTTGAGCCATTCTTTTAGTTGCTTTAGACTTAGCTTCTTTAACAATATTTATTCTCTTTTTTATAACATCAAAATCATCTGTCATAATAGTAGGGAAGAAAGCACAAACCCCATATTTGGTTAATTCTTGTGCAACAAACAAAATATCATCAACACCACAATTCATAAAATCAACGCCAAAAGCGCCATGAATATGTTGTTCTACTAAACCAGATGTTACTATTGTCATTTTTACCTCAAAGAAGCAATTGCTTCTTTCATATCTTCACTTGAAAACACATAATTACCTGCAACAAAAGCATTTGCGCCTTTATTTTTGCAATATTGTGCACTTTCTTTATTAATACCACCATCAACTTCAATAATAACATTTTTAGGTGCTAATTCTTTTATTAACTCTATTTTATCAGCACAATCTTGCATAAACTTTTGACCACCAAAACCAGGTTCTACAGTCATAACTAAAATCAAATCAACTTTATCTAAAAAAGGCTTAATTTCTTCTACTGATGTTTTTGGTTTTAAAGAGAGACCTACTTTTACTCCATAAGATTTAATCAAATCAATTACATCTTGAGTCTTTTCTTTTGTTGCTTCATAGTGAAAAGTTATTATATCTGATTTAGCGTCCACAAAATCCTTTATATATTTTTCAGGATTATCTATCATTAAATGAACATCTAAAACCAAGTCTGTAACCTTACTAAGCGCCTTTACAACAGGAGCACCAATTGTCAAATTAGGAACAAAATGACCGTCCATAACATCAACGTGAACCCAATCAGCATTAGCTTCTTTTAATCTTTTAACTTCATTTTCTAAATTAGCAAAATCACTTGATAATATTGATGGTGCAACAATTATTTCAGACATTTTTACTCCTGTATTATATTTAATTCTTTTATTGCATTATATGCAGCAATTTTTTCTGCTTCTTTTTTTGTTTTTGCAACACCTACACCTAAAGTTTTTTCTTTATAAAGAACACAAACTTCATAAGTTTTATCATGAGCTTTACCTGTTTCTGATACTAAAACATATTCAGGTAAACTCTTTGAATCACTTTGTGTATACTGTTGCAAAATTTCTTTTGAATTATATATAAAAAGAATTTCATTAATATCAAAATCTAAATTTTCGTATATATCACACAAGAATTTTTTTACAAAATTAAAGCCTAAAGACTTATATATAGCACCTAAAATAGCTTCCATTGCACAAGCTAAAATCGACGGTTTTGTTCTTCCACCATCTTTTTCTTCGTGAGGACCTATATTTAAATACTCATTAAGACCTAATTTTAAAGCAAGACCAAACAAAAATTCATCACTAACAAGATAACTTCTAATTTTAGTCAATTTCCCTTCTTGAAAATCTGGATACTTATCAAATAAATATTCACTAATAATAAGACGTAAAACTGAATCTCCAAGAAATTCAAGTCTTTCATAATCCTTCGGATCTTCAATATTTTGTTCAAAATTAAAAGACGGATGTGTTAAAGCTATATCTAAAAGCTCTATATCCGTCTTTTGAATATTTAATTTATCAATTAATTCATTTAATTGTTCAACTCTATTTTGCAACAATTCCTAAAGCTTTCTCTAAAATGTCTATAACATATGTAATGATTCCACCAGAAAGTATGAATATTTTGATGTATAAATATGCAACAGGCATAGTAAATAAATAACTGTCAGCTCTGTCTAACAAACCACCATGTCCTGGAAGAGAGTCACCAGAATCTTTAACTCCAGCATCTCTTTTAATAAGTGATTCTGATAAATCACCTAATTGCGCCATAACTGTTGTGATTAAACTAAGCAT
>JAZSQW010000066.1:0-6509 GCA_045538205.1 Candidatus Avigastranaerophilus sp.
TTGATATTCCTGTCGACAACAACAATGTTGAGTTTCGAACATTAAATGAAGATTTTGCAAATTTATTTTATTACACTGTAGATGAAAATGGTGTCTTCCACAATGTTGGTTCAAAAGAAAAAGATGATTGCTATTATTTTATCCGCCAAGAATTAGAACAAAGCAGAGCCGCCCTCTATGGTGGAATTGCTCACTTAGGCTTTTTTGATTTAGAACATATTGCAGATATTCAAAAAGATACAACTGGAGAGAATTCTAAAATTTTCAATTTCTTAGTTATAGACAAACTCAATGAAATGGGTTTATTAAAAGAAAACCCTGCAAATAAAAATAGCCTGTAATAGCAAAATTATTCTTGTTTAAACTTATAACAAATATGAAAATATCTGCACTAAATAACTGTTTTCTTCCCACAAGAATACAAAATACAAACTCAACAACACCTTTTATTCAAAAAAATAACAATCAAGGTGATATTTTTATTAGTTTTAAAAGCGACATCTATCCAAATAGAATCATTCCAAACAAAATGAAATTCGATATTTCTGACTATAAAAAATTATCGCCTAAACAAAAAGAAAAAATAAGATATACTAAATGTGCACCAACAGATAGAAAAAGAGCCGAAACAAATATTGAACTTGCCATTGAATTAAAAGAAAACTTAGATAAAGAATATGGTGAAGGCAATTATGTTTTTGAATGTATAGGTACATCTCCTTCTTTAATAGCACGTGTATTCGAATTTATGGGAGTAGAAACACATTATATTCCCATATCAGACTTACGAGATGTTGAATTATATAGACTTCACGACATTATAAACAACTCGCCTTGGGACAAAAAACACTACGAAAACTACTTAAATCAACAAGGAATAAATTCCGAAATGTTAAAAGATAACGATAAACATTATCTTTTCTTTGATTATACATATTCAGGAAATAGCTTAAACCTATTTAAAGAAATTCTACAAGATGAATTTAATATGCCAAAATCAGATAGAATTGAATTTATTAGTTTAAACCAAAAACTATATACCTTTTTAGATGATGAATTAACTGCATATGAAAAAAAACACAATTGTCTTTTAGATCCATTTTCTGCAAGCGAAAAAGCCCAAAAAATAATGAATTATGTAGAAAATAATTTTAGATGTTCAGCAGCTGCGACGTACGGTGGTATACAACATTGCCCTATTTATTCATTAGAAGCAATTAAAGAAGTTGGACAATTAAATCGACATCACTGGGAGAATTATCAAAAATATAATTTCTGTGTAATTGATAAATTAAACGAAATGGGTTTATTAAAAGAAAATCCAAAGAATAATGGAGTTTTGTAAGATGAAAATACAATCAATAAATCCATTATATTTATATAAAAATACTTCTATTAACAATAAAATTGCTAATAGAATTAATAATACAAGCACACAAGATACTTTTATAACTTCTTTCAAAGCAAAAGAAGAAAAAGTTACTCTTGCAAACAATGCATTATCTAAACATAACAAATTAGGCATTAAGGTCTACAAAAATTTATCGTTAAAAGAAAAATTAGCAATACATACAACTACTTTATTAAGTACAAAAGAACAAGCAAAAGAAACAGTAAAAATTGCAAAATTTCTAAAAAATACATTAGATAAAGAATATGGCAAAAACAAATATGTATTTGTAAGTATTGGCACTTCACCTGCTTGTATTGGCAGAGCAATGGAATTTATGGGAGTAGAAACAAAATACTTACCAATTTCAGAGTTGAGATTCTCTAATTCACATAAAGAAGAAATAAAAAATAATTGGCAAGGTCAAAAAGCTTATTCTAAATTTTTAAAATCACAAGGAATTGATAGAGAAACAATTGCGAAAAACGACAAAACATATCTATTCTACGATTTTACTGCATCTGGAAGAACATTAAGTAAATACAAAGAAGTTTTATCTGACTTTTTTGATATTCCTGTAAATCATTCAAGAATCAAATTTATAAGTATAAATGAAGAACTAACTGCAAAAGCAAAAGATAATATTTTTATAGATGATGAAAAAGTAGAATATTATATAAGCAAAAATATGGCAAGCCAAGATAGTTACGAATATGCAGGAGTTCCACATCTAAACTATGGTAGTTTGGAAAAAATTGAAGAAGTGATAAAAAAAGAAAAAACAAATACAGCTAAAAGATTTGATTTTATAATAATTACTGAATTATTAAAAAAAGGGCTATTAAAAAATAACCCTTTAAACGAAACTTCTATTTAATTTTACTACATAATATTATCTAAGCCATAAACAAAGGCTTGATTTTCAGCAACATATCTAACGCCAAGTAAAACACCTGACATATAGCAACTTCTATCCATTGTATCGTGTTTTATTTTAAATATTTGACCATTAGAACCAAAAATAACTTCTTGAGACGCAATATAACCAGGCATTCTTACTGAATGAATATGAATATTAGCATCAGTATTAGCACCTCTTGCTCCTTGCATTAATTCTGTTTCTGGACAATTATTTAAAGCAAAATTATCGTTAACCTCAGCCATTAATTGTGCTGTTTTTATTGCAGTACCTGATGGAGCATCTTTCTTTTGATTATGATGAAGCTCAATAATTTCTGCATTATTAAAATATTTAGCAGCCTGTTTTGCAAACATCATCAACAAAACTGCTCCTGTTGAAAAATTAGGAGCAATTAAGCAAGATGTTTTATTATCTTCGCTCATCTTTTTAATTTCTGCAATTTGTGTTTCTGATAAACCAGTTGTACCAATTACTGATTTAACTTTGCACTCCATATACTTACATACATTTGAATAAATTTGTGATGGTTGTGTAAAATCAACAACAACTTCAACCCCACTATTCTTTATTGCATTTTCTAAATTTGTTTCTATTTTTACACCACATTCTTTGCCTGTAACAATAGAACCTATATCTTCACCTTCAGAAAAAATATCAACAGCCATTACCAAAGTTGTATCTTCGGCACCTAAAACAGCCTTAACAACTTCTTTTCCCATTTTTCCTAAAGCACCAACTACACCAACTTTTATCATAATTTTTTCCTTTTCTACTACTCATTATTATAATAACTTAAACATAATTTTACAAACCTCTTGTTTAGATTAGGAAAATATGTTAGTATTTTATAAATATTTACAAGGAAATTGGATTATGGAAACTAAACAAGAAAAAAAAGAGATAAACCCACAACCTTTTTATGAAATAAGTAATAATTTATCAACAATGAAATCACTACTTATTTTTTTAGATTTGGGCGTAAGCGATGAAATAATGATAAAAAATTCCGACCTGTCAAACATAACAACTCTCTTAAAAACGATAGTAAACAACACAATAGAGAACTTTGAAAAGATAGAAAAAGAACTAAAAATATAAGACATTGACCTTTTTGCTGAAATTTATTAATATTTATACAGAAGAGGAAAATATATTATGCCACAGCCATTTTCACAAGGTCAAATGAAGAAAAGAACATCTGTTCTTGTATTTTTAAAAGGAACAACAGCTCCTTTAGTTTTATATGTTGAAAGTCCATATGCTTTATATGACGAACTTTCACTTGTAATCAAAACAAATTCACAAACACCAAGATTAATAGAAAAAGAAACAATGGGTCCTATTAAAAAAGTGTGCATATTATCAACACAAATTTGTGCCGTTGCTCTTCAAGAAGAACAATATATGTAATTATACTTTACTTTCTATTAATGCTTTAAAATTGTTATAATCTTCAATTGTATCAATTCCAATTGAATCATATTTTACAACTGCAGTTTTAATTCTCATTCCATTATACAATGCACGTAATTGTTCTAAACTTTCTGCTTGTTCAATTTCAGGTTGTGGGAATTTTGTCATTTCAAACAAAGCTTCTCTTTTATAACCATAAATTCCAATGTGCTTATAAAATTTAGCAATACCTTCATTTCTTTCAAAAGGAATTTTAGAACGAGAAAAATATAGTGCAAATCCATTTTTATCTTTAACACATTTTACACAGTTAGGGTCATCTACGTTTTCTTTATCTAATTCAGAAAGCAATGTAGAAATATCAACACTATCATCATTTTTTAATAAATCAATAACAGTTTCAACACATTCTGTACTTATCATAGGCTCATCACCTTGCAAGTTAATTATGTATGAAATTTCAGGATATTTTTGAGCGACTTCAACAATTCTATCGCTACCACATTTATGGTGTTCTGATGTCATTTCAACGTGTGCGCCAAAAGATTTAGCACAATCATAAATTTGTTGATTATCAGTAGCAATTATTACCATATCAGCTGATTTTACTTGCATTGCTTTTTCCCATACCCATTGAATAATCGGTTTATCACAAACCTTTAAAAGAGGTTTTCCCTCTAAACGTTTTGAACCATATCTTGCCGGAATAATAATTGCTGTTTTAGACATTTAGTCCTCTCTCTCTACCACAAATGCAACCCATTCTTTTTGTTGCATTTTTTCAATTAATTTCATATTGTTTTTTTCAAAAGCATCAATAACAACTTGTTGTTTTTCTTCTAAAATACCACTTAAAACAATCTTTGCACCAATTTTCATAATACGTTTTAGGTCTGACATAATTTCAGCTAAAACATTATGCAAAATATTAGCAAAAACAAAATCATATTTATCAGAAGCTAAATCATCAGAAGTTGCAGTTTTAAAATCTATTGTTAATTCATTATTCACTTTTGCATTAATAGTTGCTGTTTCCACTGCTATTGGATCATTATCAACAGCATCTGCATCTTTAGCACCTAATTTCATAGCACATATTGCTAAAATACCAGTTCCGCAACCAACGTCTGCAATAGTTGAGTTTTCTTTCATATATTTTTCACAAGCTCTAACGCACAATTGAGTAGTTGCGTGAGTACCTGTTCCAAATGCATTTCCTGGATCTATATTAACAATAATTTCATCTTCTTTTGCCTCATACTTTTCCCAAGTAGGACAAATAACTATTTTTTCAGAAATCTTAGATGGTTTCCAATGTTCTTTCCATTTTTTAGACCAATCTACTATTTCTTGTTTATTCACGTGAATATCCCAAGTACCAATATCTTCTTGGAATATATTCAAATCAATTAAATCTTGTCTTTGAGAATGAAAGAAAGTTTGCATTTCATCTAAATCAATACAATCAGCAACAATATAAGCCTTTAAAAGATTTTCTGTTGTTGCAATCATTTCAAGATTTTTGTAAGTTTCTTCTGCTGTAACAATACCTTCGCACTCAAAATTCGACTGAATAATATCGCAAAGAATATCTGCACAAATTGGATTTATTTCAATTCCAACTTCCCAATATGTTTTATTTTCTACTGACAAAATACACCCATTCTTCTAAATTTATTATATCTTTCAGCTTTTAATTCTTTAGCTTTTATACCTTTTAATTCATCAATTGAAGATAAAATTGTATCTTTTAAATTAGCAGCCATCAAATCATAATCTTTATGAGCACCACCTAAAGGTTCTTTGATTATTCCATCAATAACTTCCAATTTATGTAAATCTTCACTTGTGATTTTTAAAGCTTTTGCAGCTTCACTTGCCTTTGTAGCATCTCTCCACAAGATTGAAGCACAACCTTCAGGAGAAATTACAGTGTAATATGAATGTTCAAGCATAAACACTTTATCAGCAACAGCTAAACCTAATGCACCACCTGAACAGCCTTCACCTGTGATAACAGCGATAATAGGAACATTTAATTTTGCCATTTCTCTAAGGTTTGTAGCAATAGCTGTACCTTGAGCTGTTTCTTCTGCTTTTATTCCAGGATAAGCACCAGGAGTATCAATCAAAGTAACAATAGGCAAATTAAATTTATTCGCGTGATAGAAAAGTCTTAAAGCTTTTCTATATCCTTGAGGTTGAGGCATACCAAAGTTATAAACTAAATTTTCTTTTGTTGTTTTACCTTTTTGCGTACCAACAATAACTACATTTTGGTTACCAATTTTTGCAACACCACCAATAATTGCTCTATCATCAGCGCCTTCTCTATCTCCGTGCAATTCAATAAAATCTTTAGTTATTAAATTAACGTAGTCTAAGAAAGTTGGTCTATCTGCGTGTCTTGCGATTTGAATACGTTGCGCTGGAGTTAAATTATGATATAACTCTTTTTTATATTCTTGTGCTTGTTTTTCAAATAATTTTATTTGTTCTTTCACGTCTATACCTGATGTTTCACTTAATTTTTTTAATTCATCTACTTTATCTTGAATTTCATATAAAGGTTTTTCAAAATCTAAAATAGCCACCTTTTATACTCCCTATTTTTTATGAAGACTTATCAACTTAGAAATAGTTGATTTCATTTCAGCTCTTGAAGAAATAATATCAATTTGACCATACTTCATCAAATAATTAGCCGTTTGGAAATCTGCAGGTAAGCTTTGACGAATTGTTTGTTCAATAACTCTTCTACCTGCAAATCCAATTCTTGCACCT
>JAZSQW010000193.1:0-11393 GCA_045538205.1 Candidatus Avigastranaerophilus sp.
TTAATTACAAATTCATCTCTTAATTTTTGGAAAGTTTCATAAACTTCTGGATTTTTTTGAGGGTCAGAAACTAATTGGAATAAACCTGATTTGTCTCTAACTTCTACGAAAATAATACCACCCAAGTCACGTACAGCTGATACCCAACCAGCAATTGTAACTTGTTTTCCTACTTCACTTTTTGTTATTTCGCCACAGCCGTGTGATTTCATTGATGTTGTTGTTAACATATCATATTCCTATTATTACTATTCGCATAACTATAAATTTAACTCAAAAATATTTATTTTAAAAGTCTATTTTTTATTTTGTTAAGATATAGTGATTTTATCCCAAAAACATAGGGTTTTCAAGGAAATAATTTTTAAAATAAAGGCATGGAAAAAATTAAATTCCAGTAAATCTTTTTAATTCTGTCTTATCAAAAACTTCGATACTTTGTTGATTATGGACAAAAATAATACAAGAAATTAACGGTTTAAACATTTGAAAATCATCATAAGATAATTTTTTATTCAAATCTGCCATATTATCTGCCAAAAATTCTGTGATTAGTGACTTATTTTTAAATACTAACGAGCCAAAATAATCTAAAGCTACTTTACTTGTAATTCCCTCAAAATAAACAATATCAGGAGATTGAAATTCAATAAATCTCATTGCTTTATCTAAATTAAATCCAATATTTTCATTCAATTCGCATTGATTTACGTTCTGTAATTGATATTTTGAAATAGATTCAATTGTCATAATATTTTTATCTGAATTACTTAATTCAGACAATAAAGAATATACAATATGTGTTTTTCCTGATAATGAAGAACCACAAATCAAAGTAATTCCGGGAGTTTGCATAGAATTTTTAATAATATTAATTTGCAAGTCACTAAAACCAATTTCCTTTAAAGTTTTTGGTGGTTTATATATTTTTAAAGAAATTCTTTCCCCGTTAATAGTTGGAAAAGCAGAAATACTTGCCGTTAATAAAATATCATCAACTTTAAAAATCAACTTACCTAACTGTGGAAGCTCACAAATATTAGCATCTAAAGAAGATAATGTTTTTAATTTAGAAATAAACGGAACAACCAAAACTGATGGTATTTGACCTGTATTAACAATTTGATTATCTTGTCTAAAATTAACACTTAAGCCATCTTGTGGTGAATGTTCAAAGAAAAGTTCATGAACATTATTTAAAATTGCTTGTTTTAAAATTGCACGAATTAATACTTGAATATGTTCATCTGATAAAACATCATTATGTAATTGATCTTGCCAATCAAATTTAACTTCATCTTCTTCAATTTTAATTTGTCCAACAGAGCTTGATGTATTATAGTACTCTTCAATTTTTTTAAGAATAAGAGTTTCTGCAGAAACAACAGGTTCTATATCACAGCCTGTTTGTTCAACAATTTTATCTATGGCAAATAAATCAAGTGGATCTGCCATTGCGACTGTTAAAACATTTTCTATTTTAAATAATGGAATAATTTTATATTTTTGAGCATCATTTAAACTGATAAAAGAAAGACATCTTGTATCTAAAGTATAGTCTTTTAAATCAACATAAGGGATATGAAGTTTACTTTCTAAGAATTTTAAAAGAGTTTCTTCAGAAATAAGATTTGATTTAATTAAAATTTGACCAATATTAACATTTTGCGAAACAGCAATTTCGTGAGCTTTTTCGATATCGTCATAGCTAACTAAACCATCACGCACTAAATCGTATTTTAATTTTTCAAGAGTCTTATTTGTAATCAGTTCCATCGAAACCTACTCCAAATAACTTTTAACTTTTTGTAGAACATAATCAACTTGAAACGGCTTTGTGATGTACTCATCAACCCCAGTTTCTTCACCAATATTTTTACCTTCTTCTTGAGAACGAGCCGTAATCATTAAAATTGGAATATTTTTATATTTAGCATCATATTTTAATAAACGACTAATTTTATATCCATTAATTTTAGGCATCATAACATCAAGAATGATTAAATCAGGCAATAATTCTTTTGCCAATCTAAGTCCTTCTTCACCGTCCATAGCAGTAATACACTCATAACCTTGAGCTTCTAATACAAACTGCAAAATTTCAATTATATCTGCTTCATCATCAACTATTAGTATCTTCTTCATCTATATCCCCTTTAGAAAAAGCATTAAGCCTTTCAAATAATATTTTTACATCATCGCCATCTTGCGGACATAAGGCAGATGAATACATTATATCATATTCCTTAAAATCTTCATTTAATGCAGTAACATAAGTTTTTAACTTCCTAATTTGGAAATCATATACAAAAGAATCCATATCTACTGCATAACAATAATAATATCGTTTACCATTTATTTCATATTCATGCTCTTTAAAAGTAGAAGTTTTTCTAATTAAATCATCTTCTTTTATTTGATTAATTAGAGAATTACCATTCTCAAGAATATTTTCACTTAAAGAAATTAATGAAATATTCAAATGCTCTAATTTAGCTTTTTGAATATCTTGTTCTAAAGAATGAATAAATATTTCTTTTTCTGTCATAATTGGAATTGCAAGATAGAAAGTTGTTCCTTTATTCACTTCACTTTCAAGCCAAATAAACCCTTTATGTGCATCCATTAATCTTTTTGCAATAGGCAACCCTAAACCAGAGCCACCAACTTTTCTGCTCAAAGAATTTTCAATTTGTTTAAATTGTTCAAATACTTTACTCCAGTTTTCTGGCGCAATTCCAATACCACTATCTTTAACAGCAATTTTTACATATTCTTGGCTCATAAACTCTGGTAAAGTTTCGAAAAAAGGATTCTTCTTAATTTCGCTAACCTTCATTTTAGAAGATGTTATTTCTACAACCCCATTTTCCTTACTAAATTTAATAGCATTAGAAATAAGATTAGTTAAAACTTGCTCCATTCTTTGAGTATCAATATAAACATTTTCCAAAGAATTATCTAAATTTGCCTTTAAAGTAACTTTTTGTTCTTTAGCCCAACTTTCAAGGGTATTTTTAACCAATTCAGTTGTTATATTTACATTGGTTTTTTCAAAACGGAATACCATTTTACCAGCTTCAATTTTAGATAAATCTAATAAATCATAAATAATAGAAGAAAGCCTTGTAACATTACGTTTAGCCAAGTTTAAAAATTTATCCATTGTTTCATTAATTTCACCAGCTGAACCTTTTAAAATAATATCCAATGCACTATTTATAGAAGTTAAAGGCGTTCTTAATTCGTGAGAAACAATCGAAATAAACTCAGATTTTAAACGTTCTAATTTTTCTAATTTAATATTTGTATCTTTAATTTCTTCATACAAAATTGCACTTTTTAATGGTAAAGATACTTGTTTAACCAAGGTTGTAAAACATTTTGTATCTTCTTGTGAAAAATCACTTTCTTTAAATACTTCAATAATTCCATAGAATTTATTTTCTATATTGATAGGAGCAAATAAGTTGTCATAACCGAATACATTTAAATCATATTCGCCATAATTATCTTTAATTTGTTTAACGACTTCAACATCATCTATTGTTAAATTTAAAGAAAATAAATTTTTATAATTAATTAAAGCTCTAAGTTTTATAGCATTTTCAAGCCTTGTAGAAATAGGATAAAGAGATTTAATAATTAATTTTATATCATTAGCTTCATTAAGAATAAGGGCATATGAAAGCGATAAAGAAAGACTTTGGTCAAGGCCATCTAACATAATATCAATTAAGTTGGTTTTATCTAAAGAACCAGCTAATTGTGTACTTGTGTTATAAAGAACATTTAATTGATAAAGGCTTTTAGCCAAATCATTATTATTTTTAGAAAGAACCCTAAAAGTTTCACACAATTGCATATGCGAATTAACAGAAGCTATAAAAAGCTGTTCATCAAGAGGACGATTAATATATGAATTTGCATATTTTAACAAATTATAATCAATATTTTTTTCAGGCAATAACAACAAAGAACGAATATCTTTGGTTTGCATTGTTAATTTTAAACGGCGCAAAACAGATAATATATCTATTGATTCAACTTCGCAGTCAAAAATAAAAACATTAGCCACAGTATTTTTAACGGCCTCTTCTATTTCTTCAGCAGTTGAAAGAAGAAGCATATCAAAAGAATTAGCAGTAAATATTTTGCTAATTTCATCAATATTCTTTTTTATATCTGATACAAAAACCACTTGTGGCATAGAATATATCCCCTTAGCAATATTGTAACAGTAATAAAAATGATATCCATTTGTAACGATATGTTACAGAATCAAACATGTTAGGCAATTATTGAAAAGATATATACTTTATATATATGTAGATGATTAACAAATATCAAATACACAGAGAGTTATTAAAGAGAGATAAATTAAAATAAGATTTTATATTCATACTTACCTTACTTACTACCTTTAGTAACACACGAGGAAATTGAAAAAGATTTCAGAGGAACATTCAAAAAGTTCCTTTTTTTTTGCGAAAATTTGCGTAGGCTGAAACGAAGTGTAACGCCGAAGTAGCAAAAACAAAGTGAGCGACTACGTAGTATAGCGAACACTTGTTTTTGTGAAGCAAATTTTCGAACCAATTTAGAAAAAAGGTTGAGCCGAAAGCAATAATCTGGTGATTTTGGAATTTTTTGGCTGGCAAATTTTCAAGAGGCGAAATTTATCGTACGTAAAACGTGCAACCGAGCAAACTGGACGGAATGCAACAATTTATCATAAACTTCTTAATAAAAAATTAATTTTTTCTATCAATTCTTAATTATTTATAAATTTTTTCTGATTTTTTAAAAAATAACCTTAAACTAAAAATAAAGGGATAGTTACCTTGCGAAAAAGAGGTGTTCTTATGATAGATTTCAACAGATTAACAGATTATTCAAAGAAGATAATATATGCTTCACAACAAGTTATGGCTACATTTAACAATTCTCAAATGGAGCCTATACATATTATGTTAGCAATTTGTGAAGATGAAGAAGGTATTGCTAAAGATTATTGTGAAGCATTAAAAATCAATACAGATAAATTTAAACATCAATTAGTTAACGAAATTTCTTCTCTACCACAAATTCAAAGTTATAATTCAAATCAGCAATTATATTTATCTCAAATGACAAACAAAATGTTTGATATGGCGCAAGAAATAGCTGATAGTCTAAAAGATTCTTTTATTAGTATTGAGCATATTTTAATTGCAATGACGGAGTTAAACTGTTCTAAAATCCAACAAGTTTTGAAAAATAATCACATAGATAAAAATACTATTTTAAATGTTATGAAAAAAATAAGAGGTAATAATAAAGTGGATTCAAAAAACGCAGAAGATTCATATAAAGCTTTAGAAAAATATTCAACAGATTTAACACAACAAGCACGAAAGGGAAAGTTAGACCCTGTAATTGGTCGTGATGATGAAATAAGACGTGTTATTCAAGTATTGAATAGAAAAACAAAAAACAACCCTGTTTTAATAGGTGAACCTGGTGTTGGTAAAACAGCTATTATTGAGGGTTTGGCTCAAAGAATTATTCGAGGTGATGTGCCTGAAAATTTAAAGGATACTAAATTAGTTTCATTAGATTTAGGTGCTTTAATTGCAGGTGCTAAATTTAGAGGCGAATTTGAAGAACGTCTTAAAGCTGTTTTAAAAGAAGTTGAAGCTTCAAATGGCGAAGTTATTATGTTTATAGATGAGCTTCACACAGTAGTTGGCGCAGGTGCAACAGAAGGTTCTACTGATGCAGGTAATTTATTAAAACCAATGTTAGCTCGTGGAGTTTTAAGATGTATTGGGGCTACAACAATTAACGAGTATCGCAAGTATATAGAAAAGGACCCTGCTTTAGAAAGAAGATTTCAGCCTGTTATGGTAGATGAACCATCAGTTGAAGATACAATTAGTATTTTAAGAGGTTTAAAACAACGATACGAGGTTCATCATGGCATAAGAATTAAAGACTCTGCTTTGGTGGCTGCTGCTAAATTATCTGATAGATATATTACAGATAGATTTTTGCCTGATAAAGCAATAGATTTGGTTGATGAAGCTGCATCTTCTTTGAGAATTGAAATAGATTCTATGCCAGAAGAATTAGATATGTTAATACGTCAACAAATGCAATTGAAGATTGAACAAGAAGCATTAAAACAAGAACAAACTCCTGATAATGCTGAGAAAATTGCTAATATTGAAAAACTTCTTGCTGATTTAGATAAAAAAATTAATACTTTAAAAACCCAATGGGAATGCGAAAAACAAAATATTCAAGGGGAAACATCTATAAAAGAAGAAATTGAAAAAGTTAAAATCAAAATCGAAGAAGCAGAAAGGAACATGGACTTACAAAAAGCTGCCGAATTGAAATACGGTAGATTAATTTCTCTTGAAAAACAATTAAAAGAAGTAAATGAAGGTGACAAAAATTGCAAAAATACTCTTTTAAAAGAAGAAATTGATGAAGACGATATTGCAGAAATTGTAAGCAAATGGACAGGTATTGCAGTAACTAAATTAATGGAAAGCGAAATGCAAAAGTTATTGCAAATGGAAGATTATTTGCATAAACGTGTTGTAGGTCAAGACGAAGCTGTTGAAGTTGTGGCTGATTCAATACGTAGAGCTCGTTCAGGTTTAAAAGATCCTAATCGTCCTATTGGAACATTTATATTCTTAGGTCCAACAGGGGTTGGTAAAACAGAATTAGCTAAAGCTTTAGCTGAGTATATGTTCAATGACGAAGATGCTTTAATTAGAATTGATATGTCTGAATATATGGAAAAACACACGGTTGCAAGATTGATTGGTGCGCCTCCAGGATATATTGGTTATGACGAAGGCGGACAATTAACAGAACAAGTTAGACGCAAACCATATTCAGTTATTCTTTTTGATGAAATCGAAAAGGCTCACCCTGATGTGTTCAATTTAATGCTACAAATCTTTGATGACGGACGTTTAACTGATTCTAAAGGCAGAACCGTTGACTTTAAGAATACTTTAATTATATTAACAAGTAACATAGGTAGCGAGATTATATTAAAAAATACTCTTGAAGCAATGTTTTCTGAAAAACAAGCCGAACAGACAAAAGAAGAAGTTATGGCACTAATGCAACAAAGGTTCAGACCTGAGTTCATCAATAGAATAGATGAAATAGTATTCTTTAAAGGTTTAACAATGGCACAATTATCTAAGATTGTAGATATTCAAGTTGCATATTTGCAAAAACTTTTATCTGAAAAAGATATTGCTATTACTATTGATGAAGATGCAAAAGAGTATTTAGCCCAAAAAGGTTACAACCCAATATATGGCGCAAGACCATTAAAAAGAACAATTCGCCAGTTGGTAGAAAATCCATTATCTAAAGCAATTTTGAAACAAGAAATCAAACCACATTCTAAAATCAAAATTGGTGTTGATAATGACGAATTAACTTTTACACAAGAATAAATAACATACACACAAAATTAATTAAATTAATAATCCGAAGATTACAATTCTTCGGATTTTTCTTCTTTAAATGAATTTTTAGCTTTAAACCAAAAATTTTTAATTTTATCACCAATAGATTCTAAATCTACCATTAAAAGATCATCTTTTTCTTCACTTGAAGAAAGTTCAAAAACATCAGATTGTTCTTTTTCATCTTCTTCTTGTTTTTTTTGTTGTTGAAAATAACCTAAATTGCCTGCGCCACCATCATTTGCGTGATGAGATTTTTGGATTGCAGGTGTAGGATCTGGACCATTAATACCTAATGACATCTTTTCTACCTTTTCTTTAGGGAACACAGAGCTTTCACTCTATTATCATTATATACTACATTTGTAGAGTTTTAAATCATGTAAATAGTGGATATTAAGAAAAATTAAAACAAATTTTACAAAAAACTCTAATAATTGTTTTTTAAAACATAGATAACATTAACATGTTAAGAAAAATTTACACAATGCCAAAAAATTGATAAAACAAGGCTTTTGGAAAAAGCTACAAAATATTGATTGTTTCGTTATTTTAAAAAAACAATTTTAAATTTCTAAATGAAACATGGCTGAAATTAAGTAATTAGAAGAAAAAGAAGGGTTGATTTGAAAAATTCAGCATGTAAAATTAAAATACACACCTATTATAAAGAGGAAAATAATGGCAAAAGACGTTATAGAATTTGAAGGAACAATACTTGAATCATTACCAAACGCAATGTTTCAAGTGGAACTTGAAAACGGGCATGAGATATTAGCTCACATTTCAGGAAAAATAAGAAAAAACTTCATAAAAATATTACCTGGCGACAAGGTAAAAGTGGAAATGACACCATATGATTTAACAAGAGGTCGCATTACTTACAGATTAAAATAACGAAAGAAAAGGAAAATAAAATGAAAGTAAGAGCTTCAGTAAAACCACTTTGTGATAAATGCAAAGTTATTAAAAGAAAAGGAAGAGTAGCAGTTATTTGTGAAAACCCAAAACACAAACAAAGACAGGGATAGTTTTGCGTAGGCTGACCGAGTGTAACGAGGGAATGCCGAAGAGGCGAAAATCGGTCGGAGCACAAGAATACGAAGTATTCTGACGCGGAGATACAAGATTGAGCCGAAAGCAATAACTATAATTAACAAACAAGTACAAAAACAAAAGCAAGAAAGATATAGTAAAAGGAGAAATTATGGCAAGACTTGCTGGGGTAGATTTACCTCGTAATAAAAGAATGATAATTGCTTTAACCTATATTTTTGGTATAGGACCAGCAAGAAGTGCAAAGATATTGGCTGCTTGTAACATCTCTGAAGATTTAAGAACAGATGATTTAACAGAAGACCATATCAGAGCATTAAGAGAAGAACTTTCACACTACACAATCGAAGGTGATTTAAGAAGAGAAGAATCTTTAAACATCAAAAGATTAAGTGAAATCAACTCTTACAGAGGAATGCGTCACAGACGTAAACTTCCTGCAAGAGGACAAAGAACAAAAACAAACGCAAGAACAAGACGCGGCAAAAAATCAGGCCCAATCGCCAACAAGAAGTAATTGAAGGAGTAATATAAACAATGGCTAGACCGGTAAAAACTAAAAAGAAAGAAAAAAAGAATGTATTACAAGGTGTTGTTCATATTCAATCAACATTCAATAATACAATCGTAACTTCAACAGATACTCAAGGTAATGCTATTGCTTGGGCTTCTGCAGGTGGCTGTGGATTTAAAGGTGCAAGAAAAGGTACACCATTTGCAGCACAATCAGCAGCAGAAAAAGTTGCTAAGCAATCAATCGACCAAGGTATGAAAAAGGTTGAGGTTTATATTAAGGGACCGGGTTCAGGCAGAGAAACAGCTATCAGAGCAATTCAAGCTGCTGGACTTGAGATTACATTAATTAAGGACGTTACACCAATCCCACATAACGGTTGCCGTCCACCAAAAAGACGTAGAGTATAACATTAAAACGTAAGGAGTCATAAATTGGCTAAGTATACAGGACCATCAAATAAATTATATCGTAACTTCGGAGTTACTGATTTATCTAACAGAAAGTTGGTTTCTTCTATGAGACAAAATGCTTCTGGTCAGCATGGTGCAGCAAGAAAAAAACTTTCTGATTACGCTTTACACTTAAACGAAAAACAAAAAATTCGTTTAACATATTTAGTAAGCGAAAAACAATTCGTTAGATATTATAACGAAGCAAGCAGAAGAAAAGGTGTTACAGGCACTATTCTTTTACAATTATTAGAATCAAGATTGGATAACATTGTATTTAGAACAGGATTTGCTATTACAAGAAAACAAGCAAGACAAATCGTAGGTCACGGCCATGTTCTTGTAAACGGCAAAAGAGTAGATATTCCATCTTTCTTAGTAAAACCTGGCGATGTTATTACATTCAAAGCTAACAGCACAGATTTTGTTAAATCAGTTGTTGCTTCAATTGATATGGCAATTGCTCCAGCTTGGATGACAATCGACAAGGAAGCTTTCAAAGTAACATTTGATAGAATCCCTGAAAGAGAAGAATTAGACCCAGAACTAAAAGAACAACTAGTTATCGAGTATTATTCTAAATAATTGTAGGAGATTAATTATAATGGAATTGAAAATTAAATGTATAAATACAACAACCAGTTCAGATGGATCACAATATGGTAAATTCGTTGTAGAACCATTAGAAAAAGGTTTTGGTACAACAGTAGGTAACGCATTAAGAAGAGTATTATTATCATCTTTAGAAGGCGCTGCTGCTACAGCTATCAGAATAGACGGTATTACACATGAATACACATCTATTCCAGGTGTTGTTGAAGATGCTATCGACATTATGTTGAACTTAAAAGGTTTAACAATTAAAACTGAAGATAAAGATCCACAACACTTAAAATTAGAAGTTGATAGACCAGGACCTGTTCTTGCAAGTGATTTACAATTACCAGCAGGTGTTAAAATCGTTAACCCAGATTGGTTGATTTGTACAATTTCTGAAGGTGGAAGCTTAAGTGCTGACATCACAATCGAAACAGGTAAAGGTTATAGAGCTGTTGATGTTTTAAAAGAAGGCAAAGGCAGTATTCCTATTGACTTATTACCAATCGATGCATCATTCATGCCTATTAAAAGAGTTAGCTACAATGTTGAAAACACTCGTGTTGGCGATGTTATCGACTACGATAAATTAACTCTTGAAATTTGGTCAAATGGTAGCATTGATGTAAGCAGTGCATTAAGCCAAGCTGCTAATTTATTAATCGAACATTTTATGCAAATAGCTTCTATTTCTGGTCAACCAGCTATTCTTCCAAATCCACACATTATTGAAGATGAAGTTGAAGAACCACAAGCTCCAAGCATTTCTATTGAAGATTTAGAATTATCAGTAAGAGCTTACAATTGCTTAAAAAGAGCAAGCATTAATTCATTACCTGAATTATTGAAAAAATCAGAACATGATTTATTGAACATTAAAAACTTCGGTAAAAAATCTTCTGATGAAGTTATAGAAAAATTACACCAAGTTGGTTTATCACTACAACCAAACCCAGAAGGTGTAGAGTTAGAAGAAGTATAATTTACAAAGGAACGATAAAATGAGACACCAATGCAATAGAAACAGACTTGGCAGACCTCAAGATCAAAGAAAAGCATTACTTAGATCTTTAGCTACAGAGTTGTTCTTACATGGCGAAATCACAACAACAATTTCAAGAGCAAAAGCTTTAAAACCTTATGCTGAAGAAATTATTACTCTTGCTAAAAGAGGTGATTTACACGCAAGAAGACAAGCTGCTAAGTTTATCTTTGATGTAGAAACATCAAAATTCGTTGATAGCCAAACAGGTGAAGTTTTCGAAGAAATGGTTGAAGGTAAAAAATTAA
>JAZSQW010000147.1:0-8803 GCA_045538205.1 Candidatus Avigastranaerophilus sp.
AACCCAAGTAATGAAGGAATTTCTTGTAATAAAATCAAAGATGCTAATAAACCTATAACGCTTTTATAAGAATTTATCGGACCAATTACAGATAATTCACCAATACTAACTGCCTTTATTTGACAAGCTGTTCCTAATGAACATAACAGCCCAGCCAAAATAACTAAACTCCAAAAATTTATACCATATCCTGAAGTAAAAATATCAATGCAAAAAGGAATACAAGCAATACTTAAAACAAGATAACTAAAAAAATTAATCACAAAACAAGAATTTTCATCAGATAACTTCTTTTGAAAAACATTTGCTATCGGATTAGAAAAAATTCTTAAAATAATGAAAAAAATCAAACTGAAAGAAACTGTATTCATACTATGTCAAAACTTTTATTTTAGACCTCTTTTGAGATAAGAAATCAATATGTTCTTTTTTAATTACTTCACCAGGTAACAAAATAGGAATTCCTGGTGGATAATCAAGTACTACTTCCATACAAACTCTTGAAACTGAATATTTTAAATCCACTTCTTTATATGGTCTATTCCAAACTAATGCCGGTGTGTATCTAACACGTGGTTCAACATTTTCAAATGGCTTATAAAAACAATTTTCATCAATGATTTTTATATTATTAACCGCTATATCTATTAATGCTTTTTCTAATTTTTTAAGCTTCGCTTTTGTTGTGCCAATACCAGTTAACAAAAGAACTGATTTTTCATTTACTAACTCATCTTCAATATTGTATTTATCAAAAAGGATTTGAGACAAATCAAAACCAGAAACATTTAAAATTCTAACTAATATCTTTGTAATATCATTATTATCAGCAAAAACTTCTATATTTGGTACTGACTTCAATGTCCTAATTAAAGAAAAAATATTAGAAACTAATTCTGAAATTTCTTTTCTTCCCTTTTCAGATGCCAAAAACTCAATAGTCCCTTCAATATTTCCCAATAAAGGATAAGAAGGTGATGTTGTTGTAATAAGATTCAACGAATTTTGAACATCATTAGGTTCTATATGACTTTCTAAACCTATATGTAATAATGCTGAAGGATTTAAAGCTCCTGCTGTTTTATTTAAAGACTGAACAACAATATCTGCGCCCTGCAATAAAGCTGGCGTTCCAATCATTTTATAGAACTGCCATAAAGCCCCATGCGCCTCATCAACCATTAATTTTACATTATATTTTTTACAAACTTCTGATATTTTTGCCACATCAGACATAACACCTTCATAAGTAGGATTAGTCATTATAAACATTTTTATATCAGGATTTTTTATAAAAAACTGCTCAACTTCAATTGCTGTTATAGGGTTATAAATTCCCCAATCCCTATTATATGAAGGCATAAGCCAAATAGGATAAGCCCCTGTTAAAACAAGTCCATTATAAACTGATTTATGACAATTTCTTGCAATTAAAACTTTATCATTTGAAGATAAAACAGCCTTCATTGCTGCAATAACGCCAGACGTAGAACCATTTGTTAAAAAGAAAGTAGCCTTTGCTTGATAATAATTAGCCGCCGCATCTTGAACATTTTTAATCATGCCAATAGGTCGAGACAAATTATCAAACCCCTCATTTTCAGAATAGTCTGATGTAAAGATTTTCTTTCCTATCAATTTATCTGTTTTAGGCGCTACAACTGCACCTTGACTATGTGATGGAGTTGTAAATAATACTCTATTTTTCTTCTTAAAATTTTGTATAAAGTTTATAATTGACATAGAATATTATTATAATTTGAAAATAAAATCTGTTCAAATTTTTTAAAAAAAGACACAAAATAGGTGATAAAAATGACTTACGAACAAATAAAAAATAGAATTGATGAACTAAAAAAAATAATCAAAGAAAACAATGAATATTATTACCTATATGATGCACCAAAAATCACTGACTTTGAATATGATGAACTATATAGAGAATTAAAACGTTTAGAGGAAGAAAATCCTGAATTAATAACAAAAGATAGCCCTACACAAAAAGTAGGTGACAAAATCAAAGAAGGTTTTAAAGAGCATACTCACAAATATAGATTATACAGTTTAGATAACTCTAATAATCACGAAGACTTAAAAAAATGGTATGAAAGAGTAAAGAAAGAAGATAGAGATACAACTGATTTAGAATTAGTTGTAGAACTCAAAATAGATGGTCTATCTTGCGCACTATCATACGAAAAAGGAATTTTAAAATTAGGCGCTACTCGAGGAAACGGAATTGTTGGCGAAAATATTACAGAAAATATTAAAGCAATAAAAAGCATTCCACAAAAACTCTCTATGCCAATAGACCTTGAAGTTAGAGGCGAAGTTTACATGCCTGTTAGCTCATTTGAAAGATTAAACAAAGAGAACATAGAAAAAGGGCAAAAAGAATTTGCGAATCCAAGAAATGCAGCAGCAGGTTCACTAAGACAATTAAACGCTGAAATTACAGCTCAAAGAGATTTACACTTCTTCGCTTATACTGTTATCAGCGAAGATAAAACATTATTTACAACACACAAACAAGGCTTAGACTTACTAAAAGAACTTGGCTTTGAAGTTAATCCTAATCACTTTTTATCAAAAGGTATTAATGGAGTAATAGAACAATGTAAATACTGGGAAACAGAACGTTTTAATTTAGATTATGCTACTGATGGTATGGTTGTAAAAATTAATGATTTAAATAAACAAAACGAATTAGGATTCACTGCTCGTGCACCAAAATGGGCAACAGCATTTAAATTTCCACCAGAAGAAGTTTGGACAAAACTTGAAGACATTGAATTAAGTGTAGGCAAAACAGGTGCAGTAACGCCTGTTGCACTATTAACTCCTGTTCAATTAGCAGGCACTGTTGTAAAAAGAGCAAGTTTACACAACTTTGATGAAATTGAACGTTTACAAATAAATATAGGCAATGAAGTTTTAGTTAAAAAAGCAGCAGAAATCATTCCTAAGGTAATAAGAAAAAGAGAAGATGAAAATTTAGGCACATATCAAACACCAATAGAATGCCCTATTTGTCACACTCCTTTAACAAAAATAGAAGGCGAAGTTGGTTTGTATTGTCCTAATACTCTAAGTTGCCCTGCACAAATAAAAGGTAGAATTGAATATTGGGCATCTAAAGAAGCAATGGATATTGATGGAATTGGAGAATCAATCGTTGAAAAACTTTTTGAAAAAGGTCTAATCAATGACTTCGCTGATTTATACAATTTATCACTTGAAGATTTTATGCAGATTGATTTAATTAAAGAAAAATCTGCAGATAATTTATATACAGCAATTCAAAATTCTAAAAATCAATCAATGACAAAGTTTCTAACAGCACTAAGTATCAAATTAGTAGGAAAAGAAACAGCTGATTTAATAGCAAATGAATATCCTACTTTGGAAGATATAAGAAAAGCAACCATTGATGATTTAACTAAAATTGATGGTATTGGCGACAAAGTTGCAAAAAGTATTGTTGATTTCTTTAATGATGAAAACAATCAAAAAATATTATCAAAACTTTCTGAATATGGTGTAAATCCAAAAGGAAGTTCTTTCGAAAAAACATCAAATATCTTTGAAGGAAAAACTTTTGTAATCACAGGAACTTTATCTCAACCACGTAATATTTTTGAAGAAAGAATAAAGAAAGCAGGCGGTAAAGTTTCAGGTAGTGTAAGCAAAAAAACGTCTTATGTTTTAGCAGGTGAGAACCCAGGTTCAAAATTTGACAAAGCTTCTACTTTAGGTGTTATAATACTAAGTGAAAGGGATTTTGATTTATTATCACAAGGGAATAATAATGAAAAGGAATTTTAAAGTAATAACTATAAATGGAATAAGAGGAATTTTAGCCGTAATTTTTATCGCTTTAGGTTTAATTGCAGGGTTTATAATTTCTCCAGCTTGGGTTTGTATGACTGTATGGAACCACTATTTATCAGACTCAACAATTGTTGGAACAATGAATATTTACCACGGATTATTACTATGGGCAATTATTGCTTTAACTTTATATGCGCTTAATGGCAAAAATCAATTGATAGGCTTTGGGAATTATCCTTCACTTTCTCGTGAGCAAATTAGAGATATTGTTAATCGTGCAAAAGTAGAAGAAAGCCAAATATTAAAAGATTTAGAAAAAAGAATTCAAGATATAAAAAACGAAAGTCCTCAAGTTATTATGCCAAAAGACTTAGAGACAAACAATTCTGAAGTTCAAAACGAAGATCAAAAAGAAGAAATTAGAGGTTAATAATGAAAAAATTTTCTCTTGTTTTAATGCTATGTTTATCAATTATACTTGTAGCACAAGTTTGCAATGCTGCTGATACAAAAGAAGAAAAAGGCTATATTTCTTTATCAGGCTCAATGGAAAAAGAAGTTGAGCCTAATGTAGCAAGGGTTACTTTTTCAGTTGTTACAACAGGGAAAGATGTAAAAAAAGCCTCAGAAGAAAATAATATTTTAACTAATAAAATCATTACAGCACTAAAAGAAATTACTAATGAAGAAACTGACAAAATACAAACAATTAATTTTTCAGTTAACCCAGCATACGAAACAAGAATCGATAATAAAAGAGAAATTATTGGCTATACTGTAAACAATTCTGTTTCTGTAGAAACAAAGAATGTAAAAACTGTAAGTAAATTAATAGATACTGCTTTAGCAAGTGGTGCAAACCGTTTTAATGGGTTATCATTCTCTTTTGAAAATGACAAATCAGCTTGCAATGAAATGTATCCAATAGTATTAAAAGATATGCGTGCAGAAGCTGACATTATTGCAAAAGCAGCAGGCACTTCAATATCTAAAGTAAAACAAATAAACGCATCTTGTTCTACAAATATGTCATACTCAAACAGAATGGTTTTTGCAGCAAAAGCAGAAGGTATGGCAATGGATAGCGCAACTCCAATCGAATCTGGAAAAGTAAAAGTTAGCGTTAGAGTAAATGCTGACTATTATGTAAAATAGGTATATTATGATTAAGCCGAAAAAATCAGTAGAAGAAATGACAGGATACTTCGTACCAATGTACGAAGATTCTTATGAGATAAAAATTGATAGCAACGAGAATAATTATGGTCCATCTCCTTTAGTTATAGAAGCACTAAAAAATTGCGATTATAAAGATATCTCTTTCTACCCATTTTATGGTGAACTTTCACAAAAAATTGCTGATTTTTATGGTTTTAATATTGAAAACATAAAAGTTACAAATGGTGCAGATGAAGCTCTTCAAGGCATTATTCAAACATACATTGAAAAAAATGATACCTTATTAACTCTAAATCCATCTTTTGAAATGCCAAACATTTATGCAACTATTCAAGGTGCAAAAATTAAAAAAGTTGATTTTGAAGAAAAATGGATATTCCCTATTGATAAATTTATTGAAAACATTACTGACGAGGTAAAAATAATTTATCTTTCTTCGCCAAACAATCCAACAGGAAACATTATTGAAGAAAAAGATTTAATTAAAATCATAGAAAAAGCACAAAACAAAATAATTATTATTGACGAAACTTATGCTAATTACTGTGGTATTTCATATAAAGATTATGCAAAAAAATATGATAACATCTTTATCACTCGCTCATTTTCAAAAGATTTTGCCTTAGCTGGAATGCGTTTAGGCTGTGTTATTTCCAATGAAGAAAACATAAAAAACCTAAAAAAAGTAATTAGTCCATTTAGTGTTAACACTTTTGCTATGAAAGCAGGAATAGCAGCTCTATCAGATATTACTTATTTTGAAAACATAAGAAAAGAAATTCTTTCTTCAAAAGAAGAATTAAAACTTTTCTTCGAGCAACTAAATTTTAAAGTATACGATTCTAAAGCTAATTTCTTACTAATTGATTGCAAAGAAAAAGCAGAATTTATATATACAAAATTAAAAAAAGAAAATATTGCAATTAAATTATTTAAACAAGGTTCATATCTTGAAAACCACGTTAGAATAACAATTCCAACAAAACTTGGAGTTGAAAAAATAAAAAACATTTTACAAGAAAAACCATTTTTAGTTTTTGATATAGACGGAGTTTTAATAGATGCATCAAAATCTTATAGACTTGCAATAGAAAAAACTTATGAACATTTTGCAAACGAACCAATTTCGCAAAAAGAGATTCAAGATGCAAAAAACTTAGGCGGTTTGAATAACGATTGGGATTTAACTGATTATCTTTTAAAGAAAAAGAATATTAACATTAAATATTCAGATTTAGTTGATAAGTTCCAAAGTTTATATTGGAATAACGGCAATGGCTTTATCAACAACGAAGATACTTTATTTGATGTTAATCTATTCAAAGAATTATCTAAAACTTATAATTTAGCTATTTTCACAGGACGTTTAAGAGCAGAAGCTATGTTTGCATTAAAAAAATTCAATGCAGAAAACTTATTCTGTCCGATTATAACAACAGATGATATTCCTGAAGGCAAAGGAAAACCTGATTCTTTTGGCTTGAATTTAATAAAAGAAAAAACATATTCAAACCAATATTACTATTTTGGAGATACGGTTGACGATGTAACATCTGCCGTTAATGCTAATTATGTTGCAACAGGTGTTCTTCCACCACAAGATAAAACAGAAGAATTAACACAAAGTTTAAAAACAAAAGGTGCAAAATTTGTGTTAAAATCAATAAACGATATCGAAACAATTTTGGAGCAAAATAATGAGAGAGTGCGTTAAGAATAGAAAAACAGGCGAAACAGAAATCACTGTAAAACTAAATATAGATGGAAACGGAGAATACGAAATCAATACAGGCATTAAATTCTTCGACCATATGCTTGAACAATTCGCACACCACTCAGGAATCGATTTAAAAATAGACGTTATATCTCACGATAAAGATAATCACCACGTTGTAGAAGACGTAGCAATTACCTTAGGTAATGCTTTATTATCAGCACTTGGTGATAAAAAAGGTATAATTCGTTATGGTGAAAAGATTTTACCTATGGACGAAGCTTTAATTTTATCGGCAGTTGATGTATCAGGAAGAATTTATTCAAAAGTTGATGTTACAGTAAAAGATGAAAAAACATCAGATTTTGAAACTGTTTTACTTGCTCATTTCTTTAATAGTTTTGCGCAAGCAGCACAAATGACAATTCATATTAAAATGCTTGATGGTTATGATACACACCACATTATTGAAGCTACTTTTAAATCATTTGCAAGAGCATTAAAAATGGCAGTATCTTATGATGAAAAAAATCTTGACAAGATCCCATCAACAAAAGGTATTCTATAAAAAACTTTATAAAAATTTTATATTGTAGAAAGTAAAATTATGCTATAATAAATCTCGCTGAAACAAAGGAGAGAAAGAATGAGCATAAATGAAAAAAATTTAACTTCTGAATATCTAAGCGAAGTTTTAGCTAAAACAGAAGAAAAAAATAGATTCGAACCTGAGTTCAACCAAGCTGTTAAAGAAGTATTATCTTCAATAACACCTGTTATTCTTAAACACGAAGCAGAATACAAAGAATTAGCTTTATTAGAAAGAATAGTTGAACCAGAAAGAATAATCACTTTTAGAGTACCTTGGATTGATGATAAAGGACAAACACAAGTAAATAGAGGTTATCGTGTACAATTCAACGGTTGTTTAGGACCATACAAAGGTGGTTTAAGATTCCACCCAAGCGTAAACCAAAGCATTATGAAATTCTTAGGTTTTGAACAAGTATTCAAAAATGCTTTAACTTGCTTGCCAATTGGTGGGGGTAAAGGTGGTTCAGACTTTGATCCTAAAGGTAAATCAGATAAAGAAATTATGGCATTCTGTCAAAGTTTTATGAACGAATTACAAAAACATATTGGTCACGATATAGACGTACCTGCTGGCGATATTGGTGTTGGCGGACGTGAAATTGGTTATATGTTCGGTCAATATAGAAGAATAAGAAACACCTACGAAGCTGGTGTTTTAACAGGAAAAGGACTTGATTACGGCGGTTCTTTAGCAAGAAAAGAAGCAACAGGTTTTGGTTTAATGTACTTTATGCGTGAAATGTTAAACGCAAACAATGTTGATTTCAAAGGTAAAACAGCAGTTATTTCTGGTTCTGGAAACGTTGCTATTTATGCTTGTCAAAAAGCAAAAGAACTTGGCATTAACGTTATTGCAATGAGCGATTCAAATGGTTGTGTTTGCGATGAAAACGGCATCAACTTAGATATCGTAAAAGAAATCAAAGAAGTAAAAAGAGGTAGAATCAAAGAATATGTTGATTATGTACCATCTGCAAAATATTATGAAAACAATGGCACAACACCTGCTGTTTACACAATAAAAGCAGATATTATTCTTCCTTGCGCAACACAAAACGATATAAACCTTGATACGGCAAAATTATTAGTTGCAAACGGCGCAATAGCAATTGGAGAAGGTGCTAATATGCCTTGTACAAATGAAGCAATACAATACTTTTTAGAAATAGTTAAGCAAAGTAATTGCAGAAATGAATGGCTTATATATGATATTGCAAATGCTCTTGATGTTCCTCAAGATGAACTGTTAAATGGAAAGCAAATGCAGATGAGAGTTTTAGAATCTTTATCATTGCAAGTTCAAAAGTCTTCGTTATCTAAGTAATTAAAAGACGGTTAGAAACAAATAATCGTCTTTATCTTTGTCATAATTATTCTTTTTATTGTAATTATATTTTGTTTTGACAAAATATTTAACCCCCTAGTTATTTTGACACAAGTATCAAAATTACCAGTGGGGATTTTTATACAAATTAAAAATCAGTC
>JAZSQW010000093.1:0-3791 GCA_045538205.1 Candidatus Avigastranaerophilus sp.
TAACAATATACGCTCAGGAGTATCTAAATAATTGCCAATATCTTCTTTTATATCATCAGGAATATCAACTTCGTTTAATCTTTGTAAAACTTGTTCTTTTGTTACTTCTTCTTGTTTTTGCTCCAAACCCCTAAATGTAATACTTGCTTTTCCGTACGAATTTAACGCATCAAGACTTGATGCTTCAACACTCTTTGTTTCAGCAACAGGTTTTTCTTGTTTATTTACTTTATTTCCCTTTTTGATGTTATGGTTAATTTTACCAACATCATTATTAGGATTAATGTTAGTCATATTTCTTACATACCGAATTTAACTATATATTTTTTATCGGTAATAATAAGAGAAACTTTAGTCTTTTTTTGAATTTATTACGTAGTGTTAATTATATTTGTTCTGAACTTTTTGTATGTCTTTATTTGTTTCGCAGTAGTATAAGAAAGCTTCTACGCATTTGGGAATTGTTGTTTTTAACGTATCCATTTCATCTTTGCTAAAGTTTTGAAGTACAAAATCTTCTGATTTCATATATGGTGGTTGTGGTCCAATGCCAACTTTCATTCTTCCAAATTCTTGAGTGCCTGCATATTTTATTATGGATTTTATTCCGTTGTGTCCACCATCTGAACCTTTAGCCCTGAAACGAATTTTTCCTATATCTAATGATAAATCGTCATATATTAAAAATAAGTCATTTAAGTCTAATTTATAAAAGCATTTTAGTGCATTTAAAGCTTCACCTGATAGGTTCATATAGGTTTGGGGTTTTACAATCCAAATCGCTTCATCTTTATATGTACCTTTTGCAATTTCGGCTTTGAATTTATTTTCTAAGGTAAAATTGCAGCCAATTTCGTTTGCCAATGCATCTGCTATCATAAAGCCTACATTGTGTCTTGTATTTGCGTATTTTGCGCCTATATTTCCTAAACAGAATACTAATTTCATTACATGCTTATCCTTTTTTTTAATTATCCCATGCTTTTATTCTTCTTACCATTTTAAAAGTTAAAAATATGAATAATTATTATAAAAAATAGGAGATTAATATAATTATGAAAAAAAATTCGATAATTACTATGAAAAGTAGTGAAATGCTTAATAGCTTTTTAGAAAATACTAATTTACATAAAAAAGATTTTGCTCAAATGATTGGTGTTACATTGTCTTATGTTTATAATTTGATTGACGAAACAATACCGTTTTCTACAAGAAGTACAACATTAGAGCGTATTGCGACTGTTATGGATATAGAACCAGAAGAATTTGTCGAATATAAAATTCCTCAAGATCCTATAATAATTGATGATACAATTCAGTTCTTAAGACAAAAACAAAAAGAAAAAGGTTTGTCTACTGTTCAATTATTAAAATCTTTTCCAAGAAAACAAAGATTAGATATTGTTGATTTGTTTAGAGGTGCAAGACCGTTGCCTTTAAATTGGGAAGAAGTTGCTTTAATTGCACAAGTTTTAGATATTTCTAAAGAAGAAATATATGATTATTGGGAAGCACGATTAAAACAGTTGTTGCATGTTTCTGGATTTAATACTGAAGTTAATAATGGTTTAATGCTTGCAATGTTTGACTGTGCAAGAGATTATGTTTATAAATCAATAAAAATTTAGTTTAAATTTTAACGTTAGTTACTGTAACTTGAACGTCTTTTGGTGATTTATAAGAATCTTTATCATATATAACTTGAATTAATTGATAGGAATGAGGCATATCTTTAAATGACGGTGCAGAGATATGTCTTATTCCGTTTTCATCTGTTTGAATGGCACTTTGATGATAATGACCAGATGAAATTGAAATTATATTAGGATATTTTTTTATTAATTCTTTGTAGTTTTCTGCGTTAAGCATTGTATTTCTATATTCAACTCTTGGTTCTAATATTGGAGTATGGTGGAATATTAAAAATAATTTTTTAGGGTATTTAATAAGTAAGTCTTCCAACCATTTTATTTGTTCTTCTGGAATTTCGCCATGTGTAGAAGGCGCAAAGTCAGAAGAATCATCTAAAACAACGCAAATAAAATCGCTATTAGGCTTAAAATAGTAGTATTTTTCATTACTATTTTGATTTCTATTAAAAGTTGAAACAATGTCTAAATATACTTCTTTTTCTATGCCACTAATTCTATGTGCATCTTTTTTACCAAAAACAAGATAATAAGGTGTTCTTATTCCGTGAATAGCTCTCATTAGTCCAATAACGTCTTCTTCTCTTGATTTATCAACGTTATCACCTAAAAACATTAAAAAGTCTGGTTGACGTTTTTTTAATGATAAAGATAGGAAATATAAGTATCTATCCATATCTTTGTCATCTAAAGAGTAGTGAACATCGCTAACTTGTGCGAATTCTAAAACTTCTGCGCTACAAATGTTTGGCATAATTAAAAGCGCACAAAAACATATAAGAATTTTTTGTATAATTTTATTCATTTTCACATCTCTTTTTAATGATTTTTTGAACATAAAGAGCTTGTTCTAAATCGTCTTTATTTATAACTTTCATTGCTAATAATATTTCGCCCATAGGCATTTTTTGGAACTTTTGGATATCTAAAACCATAGAAACATGGAAAAGATTAATCTTTCCCGCTTCCAAAAGTATCTCGCCTAATCTACGACAAGAAGCATCTGTCCAATCGTCAATATTATATAGATTTTTCATATCTACATTATATAAAAAACTATATTTTTAAGCAAATATTAAGCCATTAAGTATAAATTTTGACCACGTTCTGCATCTTGTGTGTTTGGTGTAATTGTGCTTGCGTCAATTTTGTCTAATCTACCTACTAAGCCTTCTTTGTTTTCAACAGTAAAAGGATTGCTCATTGGGTTGGTTTCTTCAACACCTTGAGGTCTTCCTTGAATTTGTTGTCCACGTTGGCTTGTTAATCCACCAAAGGAATAATTGCTTACTTGTTGATATTTAGATAAATCCATCGGATTAATTGCCATGTAAGTCTCCTGTCTAACCATGTATATAAAGTATTTTTTTTTGTAAGAATTGCTTGGATTTAGAAAAATGTTTACAAAGTTTACAAAAAAGTTTAAAAAAATAAATCTTGAAATTAAAAATTTATATGTTTTAATAAGATAGTGAACGAAATGCGTTCACGAAGATGAAAATAGAATAATTTAATTTATGCGTCCGTAGCTCAGCTGGATAGAGCAACTGCCTTCTAAGCAGTGGGTCGCGCGTTCGAATCGCGCCGGGCGTATTTTTCTTTGCCTGTTTACAGAAAACATTGCGCGATGAGAACGCCACAATGCGAAGCATTGTTTTGTTCGAGCGAATTTTTTGCAGAGTGCGTAGGGCTTTTCTTTGGAACAAACGTAGTTTGTGAAAAGAAAAACCGAAGACACGTTTATCGCAAAAAATTCAAGACAATCGCGCCGGGCGTATTTTTTTTGCGAATTTTCTGTAGGCTGACTGAATAAAATGAAGGAATGCCGAAATGGTAAAAACAAAGTGAACGACAAAACATTTATATAAAAAAGCCACAATTTATTTTTGTGGTTTTTTTATGTCCTTTATTTTTATGAGTCCAGCAATTTTTCCAACCATAATTATACCCATACCTAAACATGTGTTTAGGCTAAGAATGTTTGTTTTGGGAAATTTTTTTACTATTTTTTGATAAATCTTTATCACTTTTTAATATTTTTGTATAATAATTTTGTTGTAAATAATTAATTTATAAAAAGGCGTAAATATGAAAATAGGTATTTTAGGTTATGGAAATATAGGTCGTGGGGTTGAGTATGCT
>JAZSQW010000166.1:0-3546 GCA_045538205.1 Candidatus Avigastranaerophilus sp.
ACGGCTTTATAGAAGATTTAAATGGAAATGACGAAATTGATATTACGGATTTTGTTTACCAAAGTATAATTTTAAATATACCAAATAAACTTGTTTGTGATATAAATTGTAATGGGGACGAAAGTGTCAATAAATATTTAAATCAAAAAACAATCGACCCAAGATTAGAGATATTTAAAAATATTAAAATAGAAAAGGATAAGTAATTATGGCAGTACCAAAGAAGAGAACCGGTAAAGCAGCTCAAGCTAAAAGAAGAGCTAACTGGAAAGGCACAGTTCCTGCAACTACTATTTGTACAAATTGTGGTGCAACTGTTTTAACACATACTGTATGTACAGAATGTGGTACTTATAAAGGACAAACAGTTAGTAAAAAAGTAGCAAAAACAGAAGAAGCTGCAGAATAATATAAATTTATACTAAATATTCCCTATATAGGGAATATTTAGTAATTTTACATTAGGTAATTAAGATGGGGATACGAAAAAATGACTAGGATAGCAATCGATGCAATGGGTGGTGACAATGCTCCAAGAGCAGTTGTGGAAGGTGCTGTTTGGGCAGCATATGAATACAACATTCCTATTGAATTAGTTGGTAAAATGTATGAAATTGATCGTGAGTTAGATAGAATTCAACAAGATGGTTTGATTGTTCCTATTGATGGTATCAATCCTCCTAAAAAAATTAAAGTTGATATTTCTAAATTAGATATTATTAAAACTAATGCTACTGAAGTTATTGAAATGGACGAAGCTCCTGGTCAAGCAATTAGAAAGAAAAAAGATTCTTCAATTGTCGTTGCTGTTAATTCTGTAGTTTCTGGTTCTTCAGATGCTCTTGTGGCAGCAGGATCAACTGGTGCAGCGATGGGTTCAAGCTTATTTGGTATGGGAAGATTAAAAGGTATTGAAAGACCTGCTATTGCAACTGTACTTCCTACTATGAAAAAACCTTTTGTTCTTATTGACTCTGGTGCTAATACAGACTCAACTGCTAATATGTTGTATCAGTTTGGCTTGATGGGGTCTACATATGCTAAGAATGTTTTGGGTATTGAAAATCCTCGAATTGCTTTGTTAAACATCGGTGAAGAAGCTGGTAAGGGTGATGAATTAGCAAAAGATACTTATAAATTATTTGAAGAAAATCCTAATAATTTGAACTTTATTGGTAATGTAGAAGGTAAAGAAATATTCTTAGGCAATGCTGATGTTATCGTTTGTGACGGTTTCGTTGGTAACGTTACATTAAAGACTATTGAAGGTGTTGCTAAAATGTTCTTTTTTATGGTTAAAGAGGCATTTAAACAAAATTTATTAACAGGTATTATGGGTAAATTAGTAAAACCTATATTAAAAAGTCTTTATAAAAAAATTAATTATGAAGAATTTGGTGGCGCATTATTGTTAGGTGTTAAAGGTAACACTGTAATTTGTCATGGTCGTTCTTCTGCATATGCAATTAAAAATGCTGTAAAAGTTGCTTATAATGTAGTTGAATCTGGTGTAAATAATGCAATTGCCGCTCATTTCGGTGAAAAATAAATTATAAGAGATTTTATATGAAAAAATATGCATTAATATTTCCAGGACAAGGTGCGCAGATCTCTGGCATGGGATTGGATTTGTTTGAAAATTCTAAAGCAGCAAAAGTTGTTTTTGAAACTGCTGATAAAGTTTTAGGACGTTCTATTTCTGAGCTTTGTTTTACTGGTTCTGATGAAGAACTTTCTAAAACAATAAATTCTCAGCCTTGTATATTAGCTGTAGAAATTGCTTTGTTTGAAGCACTAAAAGAAAATTTTGATATTGATTTTGTTGCTACTGCTGGTCATAGTTTAGGCGAATACGCTGCTATGTATGCTTCAGGTGTTATGCATTTAGATGAAGCATTTTTATTTATCAGCAAACGTGCGCAATTTATGAATGATATTGCGGTTAAGTCTGATGGCGCAATGGCAGCTGTTTTAGGTTTAGATGATAATACCGTTAAGACTATTGTTGACGGAATAAAAGACGTTTATGTAGCAAATTATAATACATTAGGGCAAGTTGTAATTACTGGTGATAAAAATGCAATTAATGATTCTATAGAACAGTTTAAATTAGCAGGGGCAAAAAGAGTGCTTCCTTTAGCTGTATCAGGAGCGTTTCATTCACCTTTTATGCGTGATGCTGGTTCTTTGTTTGATGAGTTTATTAGTCCATATGTTTTAAAAAGTGCTAAAAAACCTGTTTATACAAATGTTGATGCTATGCCAACAGAATTAGCTGATGATTTTATTCATAAAATGCCAAAACAAATATATTCTTCTGTTCTTTGGACAAGCTCAGTAAAAAATATGATATCTCATGGAATTACTGATTTTATTGAACTTGGTCCGAAAAGTGTTTTAGCAGGAATGAATAAAAAAATATCTTCTGAAATTAATACAATTTCAGTTACAAATTTTGAATCTTTAAAGTCTTTGATTGCACAATTACAAGAAGAAAAGGAATTGATATAATGACAGAGAAAATGGTTGCACTAATTACAGGGGCATCACGTGGTATTGGTAGAGCTTGCGCAATAGAGCTTGCAAAAGCTAATTGTGATGTTGCTATTACATATGCAGGTAATGAAGAAGCCGCAAATGCTACTTTGGCTGAAATTAAGGCATTAGGTGTTAATGCAAAAACATATAAATTTAATGTTGCTGATAAAGAAGCATGTGCTAATGCCGTTGAAGAAGTTATAAAGGACTTTGGCAAAATTGATATTTTAGTTAATAACGCAGGTATTACTCGTGATGGTTTGTTCATGCGAATGAGTAGTGAAAATTGGGAAGATGTAATAAATACCAATTTAAATAGTGCTTATTATATGTCAAATGCAGTTGTTAGACCAATGATGAAACAACGTAGTGGTTGTATCATTAACATGTCAAGTATCGTTGGCGTTTATGGTAATGCTGGTCAGGCAAATTATGCAGCAGCAAAAGCGGGATTGATTGGTATGACAAAGTCTTTGGCAAAAGAATTGGGTTCAAGAAGCATAAGAGTTAATGCTATTGCACCTGGATTTATTCAGACAGACATGACAAGTGGTTTAGATGTTGAAAAAATATCTGAACATATACCATTAAAACGTTTAGGACAACCTGAAGATATAGCTAAAACAGTTAAATTTATTGCTTTAGATGGTACATATATAACTGGTCAAGTTATAGGTGTTGACGGTGGTTTGGTTGTATAGTTTACAAATTTGCAAAAATATTTGTAAATAGTATAATAATGACATAATAGAAAAGAAAAAAATGTATTAGTTAAAATGAGGTAGGAAAAAAATGAGTGAAATTTTAGAAAGAGTAAAAAAAGTTGTTGTTGAACAATTAAGCGTTGATGAAAGCGCAGTTACTCCTGAAGCAAGTTTTACTGGTGATTTAGGTGCTGATTCATTAGATACAGTTGAATTAGTTATGGCTTTTGAAGAAGAATTCGGTTGCGAAATTCCTGATGAAGAAGCTGAAAAAATCGCTACAGTTCAAGATGCTGTAAATTAT
>JAZSQW010000139.1:0-7352 GCA_045538205.1 Candidatus Avigastranaerophilus sp.
TGATAATGATATTAAAGTTTTAAGACAAGGTAGTGTTAAATTTTAATATCTTATTTAGAAAATATAGACTTAATTGAATCTTTTATTTTTTGAAAAATAGATGGTTCTTCTTTTTTTTGAGGAACTCTGCAAGAATGGCAAAAACCATCACCTTCACTTACAATTCTTCTTGCCAAAATACTATCTTGAGAATACAAATGTTTCATTTCACTTTCTGAACCTGTTACAACAGGGGCATCATAGTTTTTTGATTTATTAAGAGAATCATAATCTATATCACCAAAAGATACTGAATAATTTGTCATCATATATTTACATTCCTTTCTTTTTACTTCCTAAAAAACACGTAAAAAAATTTTTTGCTATAAAAAATGCAACGGTTTAGAATCAACCGTTGCACTAATTATTGATAATGATATTAAAGTTTTAAGACAAGGTAGTATTAATCTTGGTAATAACCCATAAAGTTATAGCCACAAGATTTTACTGGAACTTTATATGTATTACCTTCATAAAGAACAGCATTAGTATAATCTTTGTAATGAGAATCATTTTCCAATGGACCATGATCTACAGAATAAAAAGAATAATCAAGATTTAAATTATATCTGTGTAATGCACCATCTTTTATGCCCCAAATATCTTTAAATGTTTCTGCATTCACGTCTTTTTTCATTTGGAAATAAACAAATTTACCATCTTGATAAGCAATTGCAGACTCATCTTGTTTTTGCATTTTATCTAACATATAATCAATTTCAGTTTGAAGCGTTGCTTTTTCATCTTTAGACAAATCTGCATCAAACATTTTTGACTGCAAGTCAGCAAGTCTTTCATCAAATGGTTTATATTCTTTAGCAATTTTTAAACTATTTGCACCAACAGCTTCTTCTGCTGTTTCATAACCATTATAATCAAGAATAATTTCAGCGCTTGTATCGTATAAACTTGCAATATAATCAACCATTTCAGGATCTGTTATTTCACCATGATATGAAGATGCTTCTGGTTTTGGTTGATAGTCTTTTACTGCATCAACTATTGCAACAGTACCACCACCAGCAACAGTACCAGCACCAAATATACCAGCAAGAAGAAGCGCTAATCTTTGCGATGGAGTTAATTTTGCTTTTTTATTATTTCCCTTTGCTTTTTTTGTTGTAAAACTACAAGAATCACTTTGTGGTTGTCTTGCGCGTGTATTATTAGAACTTCTTGGCGCAAAGTTATTTAAATCATAATCAGAATAATTATTACTTCCAAAAGAAATGCTATTAATCATAAAATCTACCTTCCTTAATTACTTTTCTTGTTTTCTAAAAGAAAGCTGAAAATTCAAGATTGCCCATGTTTTACAACATGTTTACAATTCTTAAAATTGCCATATAAATTCTAAAGTTTTAAAAATTAAAGTCGATAACGAAAGTAAGTGACATTATAGGAGTGTTAGTATGGACATCAATTTTAACAAAATTAAGGACCTTTTAAAGGATATTGACCTTACGAGGGAAAACAAAAAATCAATACAAGAGGTCAATGATACGCCTTTATTTGAATATTCAGATGATACGGAGACGTATAATTTTGATGAATCCTTGTTAACCACAGATGGCTTTACACAAGCCTTAAAAGGCAATGATACAGACGCACTTGATGGATTAACTGGTTCTAATAGATATAGAGAATATGATGCAAATAATATAGATGAAGATGAACTTGCAGCTTTATATGATGCTGTTGCCGAATTAGATGGCACAGAAGGAATGTCTGAAGCTGATTTAATTCAATTTGCAAGTTATGGAAATGACATTGATGTTAATGACCCTATGGGTATAACTATTAATGAGTTAGACATTAAGGCATTTTTAGCAGACGTTGAAGCAAAAGCAACAACAGAAAATGATTCAGTAGAAGAACCAGTTGTAACACAAACAGAAATTGTCACACAAACTCAAATTGTAACCCAAACTGAAATTGTAACAAGCACTGAAAATGTAACTAATACAGAGAATGTTGATAATACAAATGGAGTTACAAATACAGAAGGAGTAACAAATACAACAGGAGTAGAAAACGATAAATGTTGTGAAGATGATTGTTGTGCTGATGATTGTGAATGTCAAACTAACGTAGAAAATATTGATATTGAATCTGTATTAAAAGAAGACGACAGAATCAAAGAAGATAAAGAAGGTAATAAATATGTAAATGTTGAAAGTTGGAGTACAGACAAAGATCAAAACAACTGTTTAGAAAGAATCATAAGAAATAGCTACGATTTAGAAGCTATGGGCATTGAAGAATATAGTGAAGAGTATTATGCGCTTGAAAAAGCAATTATGGACGCAAACCCAAGTATTTATGGTGATGAAAATGGTGAAGGCGGACATAAAGATCATCCTGATTTAGACGGTACAAGACATAATAAGATTCTTTATACAGGTGACAAGATAGTTCTTCCTGATTTCAAATTAGAAAAAGAATGTCCTTGTGCGGAAGATGACACACCAGAACCACCTGTTGAAACAAAAACAGAAATTGTAACTCAAACTCAAGTTGTAACTCAAACAGAAGTTCCAACTCAAACCGAAGTTCCAACTCAAACCGAGATTGTAACAAATACTGAAATAGTTACAAATACAGAAAACGTTACTAACACAACAAACGTTACTAACACAACAAACGTTACCAACACAACAAACGTAACGAACACTGAAACTATTACAAACACAGAAAATGTTACTAATACATCTAACGTAACTAATACAGAAACTGTTACAAATACAGAAAACGTTACTAATACATCAAATGTAACTAATACAGAAACAGTTACAAATACAGAAACCGTAACGAATACTGAAAATGTTACTAATACATCTAACGTAACAAATACGGAAACTGTAACGAATACAGCAAATGTAACCAATACTGAAACTGTAACAAATACTGAGAACGTTACTAACACGGCAGTTGTTACAAATACAGAAACTGTAACTAATACAGCGAATGTAACTAATACAGAAACAATTACAAACACAGAGAATGTTACTAATACTGCGGTAGTTACAAATACTGAAAACGTTACCAATACTGAAACAGTTACAAATACAGAGACTGTAACAAATACAGAAAATGTTACTAACACATCAAATGTAACAAATACTGAGACAGTTACTAATACCGAAACTGTAACTAATACCGAAACAATTACAAATACTGAAACTGTAACTAACACGGAAACAGTAACTAATACAGAGACTGTTACAAATACTGAAACTGTAACACATACAGCAACAATTCCAGATATCGATCCTGATCCAGGTCATGATATTCCACCTGTTCAACCAACAGAAACAGTTACTAACACTGAGGTTGTAACAAATACCGAAACTGTAACTAATACTGAGACAGTTACTAATACTGAAACTGTATACGATACAGAGACCGTTACAAATACAGAAACTGTTACTAATACAGAAAGTGTAACAAATACTGAAACTGTTACGCAAACAGATAGAGTAACACAAACAGATAGAGTTACTCAAACAGAAACTGTATACGATACAGAAGTTGTAACCAAAACAGAAACGGTTACAAAAACAGAAATAGTTGAGTGTGAAAGTCCTGGCAGCTATGATAGATGGGAAGACGAAACACCACCAGGCTTATAAACAAAATAAAAAAAGAAGACCAAATGGTCTTCTTTTTTTTATTTCTTATTTTTCATTATTTCTTTTATCTCTGAAACAACTTTTTTCATAGAAAGTTGCCAATCATTATATTCGTTATTCACAATTGGCTTAATGCAATTAAACCAACCACAATCTTCACCTGTTAAATCATACCATCTAAACTCATAGTGATAATTAAAAACGCCTATTGTTTTCTTACCTATAGCACCAGCTAAATTCAACACTCCATTATCACTACTAATCAAAATATCTACATTTTCAAGTGCGTTTGCAGTATCGGCAAAAGTTTCAAAATCTTTTGCTATATTAACAACTTTATTTCTTTTAAATTTTTGTAGGAGTTTATCATCAACATCTTTAGAGAAACAATATAACTCAACATTATTTAATTTATCTAATTGCAATAAATGTTCAATTGGAATATCTCTTTTTTGATTTAAGTTAACCCCTAAAAACGCAAATCCAATTTTAAATTTATTATTGTCAAAATATTTTTTTCTATATTTCTCAACTTCTGTTTTATTTGGTTTTATATAACCGCCACCAACACTAAGTGTATCTTTATCTAAATCCAATGCAATTGGAATAGACATACTTGGTATATGATAATCGAAATCTATATCTTTTAAATCTTTATTATTATGGCAATATATTTCCACGCCAAATTCGTTATCTTTAACCAAATCATACGCATTATTTTGAATGTAATAAATAACCTTTTTAGCTTTTTTAACCAAACGAGGCATATATCCAAACATCAAGAAATTATCACCATAGCCTTGCTCATAGTGAACCAATAATGTTTTATCAGATATATCTTCTTTCCCTGTCCATTCAGGCTTATCAAATTTTGGATATATTGTTGGCTCTGTTTTTCCAAACCTTGAACCATAATGTTTTGCCCATTCTTTTATATCGCCATTACGCATGCAGGAAGCACAATAAGTGAACTCTTCTTCCTCGTCCATATAGCCATATTTAATATAAGAATCCCAACATTTTTTCTCAACTTTATAATCTTTTGCTTTCATTGCAGCAACAATAGTATTTTTTAAAAAGCCTTTGTTATCTTTTACTTCTGCAACAGCTTTTCTGAAATATGATAATGCCATTTCCGCATCTTCAGGATTTTCACCTTTTTTTACATACGAATTAAAATAAAAACAACCAAGCATATTATTATCATTAGCGCTTAAACGTTTTTTCTTTAATAAGAATAAATACTTGTTATAATATTTTATTGCATTTTTATAATCTTCATTTTTATCGTATGCAGAACTTAAAACTTTATAATTTTCAGAAGATGGTGATAATTTAACCAAATGTTTTGCTAAGCTTAATTGCACATCATTTTGATTTGTTTTTTCAAGGCATTTAATATATTTTCTTACATTCTCTTCATTTTTATTATCAGCTTCATAAATATATTTATAGCAAATTACAGCAGTGGCATAATCTTTCTTTTTAACATATTCTTCAGCTTTTTTTATAAATTTTTCAAATAAAATTTCATAAGAATATTTTAATTCTTGTTTTGCCTCTTTTGAATTAATTTCAGATAATTTCTTTTTATATATTTCAAATAGATTAACAGCTTCTGCGATTTTATCTTGTTCAATCATCGCAACCCAAACTGTTCTATTAAGCTGAACATCTAAAAAATTTTCAGACATATTTGCCCCCTTATGAAAATAATACAAGATTTTCAGGGTTTTTCAGTCATTCAAACAATTGAATTTTCTTCAGGTAAAAACTTTATAAAATAAGCAAAAATGAATGGAACAAATGTCATAATTAAAAGAACATTCATTATTCCAATATTTTCTGCCCATAAGCTTACTAAAGGTAAAATCAAACCAATTACACCCCAGCTGAAGCCGCCTATAAAGCCAGATATCATACTTTTAAACTCAGGCATTAATCTTTGTGCCATAGACATATTAACAGGCACAGCCAAAAAGCTTACAAAACCTATTAATACAAAAGATATAAAACTCAAGATTCCTTGTCCTTGACCAAAGTAAAAAATCAATCCTAAAGGCAAAACAGAAATCAAAGAAATATAAAATACATTTTTTACACCAACTTTTTTCTCAAAAATAGGACTTAAAACTACACCCAAAGCACCTGCCAACATAAATACAAATAAAATAACACCTATAGTTGCAACGCTATAATTTATACTCTTCCAATAAAATGGCAATATTATTTGAAAAGATGAAACTACAAATGATTTAACGATTGAAGCAAAAACTAAAATTGCAACAGGTTTATTAGAAAAAATCTTTTTTAAAGCCAAAACTAAAGAAGCTTTTGATTTTTCTTTTTCAACTGTTGTTATTTTAGGAACATTTTTCAATAAAACAAAAGCCATTACAAGACCAAATACACAAGCAAAAGGTAATTTTTCCAAACCCCAAAGTTGTGTTATTCCTGATGATATAGCAGGTCCTAAAGCAAAGCCAAAAGTACCCATTGCAATAAATATGCTTAATTCTTTGCTATTTGTTTTGCATTCAGAATTACTATAAGCAAAACTTGTTGCTTGTGGATGAAAGAAAGATACACCCATATGCCCAAACAACAAACAAATTATCAAAGTAAATATATTATTTGCTATACCTAAGCAAGATAAAATAATACTTGCCATTAACATTCCCCAAAAGATGAAAAATCTTCTTTGCCATCTATCAGCAAGATACCCAAAAAACGGTTGTGATAGAGAAGATGTTAAATTAGAAATAGAAATCAATACAGTAGCAATCGCCATTGTAATTCCTATTTTTGCAGCAATAAAAGGCATAATCGGATTTAAAAAGCCCGAATACGCATCTATTGTAAAATGTCCTAAGGACAATGTTTTTATTACTTTTTTTGAATTACTCATTAGTGTTTAAAGTGTCTTATTCCTGTTGTAATCATTGCAATATCATACTTGTTAGCAGTATTAATTACATCTTCATCTTTAATACTTCCACCTGGCTGAATAATTGCAGCAATTCTGCCTTGTGCTGCAACTTGAATATTATCAATAGCAGGGAAGAAGCCATCAGATGCAACAACTGCATCTTTTGAACCATCACAAGCCTTATTTAAAGCAATTTCAAATGCATCAACTCTACTTGTTTGACCTTGACCAATTCCTAAAGTTTTAAAATCTTTTGCAACTACAATTGCGTTAGATTTAGCATGTTTTGCAACTTTCCAAGCAAAAATCATATCTTCTATTTGCTCTGCAGTTGGTTTAACTTTAGTAACTACTTTAAAGCTATCTTTATTCAATTGACCTTTATCTGCATCTTGAATTAAAGTTCCAAATGGAGTTATTCTAATTTCTTGATTTAAATAATTTTTATATTCTTCTAAAGAAGTATTTAATTTTATAACTCTTAAATTTTTCTTTGTTTGTAATAAGGCTAAAGCTTTAGGAGTATAATCAGGCGCAATTATAACTTCTAAGAACATAGCTGTTAAATTTTTAGCCAACTCTTCGTTAACAACTTGAGTAAAGCCAACAATTCCACCAAATGCACTTAATGGATCACAATCCAAAGCTTTTTGCCAAGCTTCAAGAATATCTTTACCCAATGCTACACCACAAGGTGTGTTATGTTTGATAATTGTGCAACAACAAACATCATAAAATTCACTTAAAATATT
>JAZSQW010000105.1:0-5944 GCA_045538205.1 Candidatus Avigastranaerophilus sp.
TGTTATGGATAATAAAACAAATAAGATTTTTACTATAAGTCAAAACCACAGTTTTGCTGTTGATGAAACAACTTTGCCAAGTGGTGTTGATGTTTCATTTACTAACTTAACTGATAATTCAGTAGAAGGTTTGATTAGTGAGAAATATAATATCGAAACAGTTCAATTCTATCCTGAATATTCTCAAAATGAAGCTTCATCAAATCAGATTTTAGCTAAATGGGTAGAACAATTGGAAAATAGAGTTACTGTATAAAAGAAAGAAGATAAGATATGCCAATAAATAAGAACATTAAAAAAGTATTAGTAATAGGTTCAGGTCCAATTGTAATTGGCCAAGCAGCTGAGTTTGATTATGCAGGCGTGCAGGCTTGTAGAGCTTTAAAAGAGGAAAACATTGAAGTAATTCTTGTAAACTCAAACCCTGCAACTATTATGACAGACGAAAACATTGCAGATAAAATTTATATTGAACCTTTAACAGTTGAGTCTTTAACTTATATTATCGACAAAGAAAGACCAAATGGTTTGATAGCTACTTTAGGTGGTCAAACAGGTTTAAACCTTGCAGTTAAATTATACGAAGAAGGTATTTTAGAAAAATATAATGTAGAGCTTTTAGGCACAAGAATTGACTCTATCAAAAAGGCAGAGGATAGAGAGTTATTTAAAAATTTAATGGTGGAAATCGGTGAGCCAATTCCTGAAAGTGATATTGTTTCTAACCTTGAAGAAGCACAAAAATTTGCACAAAAAATAGGCTTCCCGATTATTGTTCGTCCTGCTTATACTTTAGGTGGCACAGGTGGTGGTATTGCTACTAATCCAACTGAATACGAAGATATTGTTCATACAGGTTTATCTTTAAGCCCTATTTCACAAGTTTTGGTTGAAAGAAGTATTGCAGGTTATAAAGAAATTGAATACGAAGTAATTCGTGATGCTAATGATACAGCTATTGCAATTTGTAATATGGAAAACATTGACCCTATTGGTATTCATACAGGGGATAGTTTTGTAGTTGCACCAACTCAAACTTTAACAAATAAAGAATGTCAAATGATGAGAGGTGCTGCTTTAAAAATTATTAAAGCTTTGAATATTGAAGGAGGTTGTAACGTACAATTTGCTTTAGATACAGTAAGTAATCAATATTATGTAATTGAGGTAAATCCTCGTGTTAGCCGTTCATCTGCTTTAGCTTCTAAAGCAACAGGTTATCCAATTGCTAAAATTACAACAAAAATAGCAATTGGTTATCATTTGCACGAAATTAAAAACGCAATTACTAAGAAAACAATTGCAGCAGTAGAACCAACAATTGACTACGTTGTAACTAAAATACCTAAATGGCCTTTTGATAAATTCAAACAAGGTGATAGAATTTTAGGTACAAAAATGAAAGCTACTGGCGAAGTTATGGCTATTGGTAGAACTTTTGAAAGTTCATTTAAAAAGGCTTTAACTTCAATAGAATCTAAATATACAGGCTTAATGCACGGTAGACATCTTGAATGTAGTGAAGAAGAAGTTAAGGCATTGTTGCATGTTCAAGATGATAGAAGAATTTTTAGAGTTGCAGAAGCTATAAATCGTGGTATCAGTATTGATGAGATTAATAAAATTACTAAAATTGATAAATGGTTTATTAATAAAATTAAATCGTTAGTTGATTTTGAAAACAAATTAAGATTTGATACTTTAACTGCCGATTTATACTTAGAAGCTAAAGAAAAAGGCTTTTTAGATGAAGAAATTGCAAAATGTAGTAAAAAATCTTTAGCAGAAATAGAAAAAATTAGAAAAGAAAATTCAATTAATGCTTCATTTAAAATTGTAGATACATGTGGCGCTGAGTTTACTGCTCAAACTCCATATTTCTATTCTACATATAATGAGTTTGATGAAGATGTAGTTGATGATAAAAAGAAAATTCTTATCTTAGGTTCAGGACCTATCAGAATTGGTCAAGGTATTGAGTTTGATTATTGCTCAGTTCACGCAGCTTGGGAAGTGAAAAATAATGGTTATCAATCATTGATAGTAAATTCAAACCCTGAAACTTTAAGCACAGACTTTGACGTTGCAGATAAATTGTTCTTTGAACCAATGCATATTGAAAATATTATGAATATTGTTGAAAAAGAAAAACCTGAGGGTGTTTTAGTTCAATTTGGTGGACAAACCGCAATTAACTTGGCAGAGAAATTAAATGCTCGTGGAGTTAAAATCTTAGGTACTTCTTTAGATTCTATCAATATTGCAGAGGATAGAGAGTTATTTGAAAAATTGTTGAAAGATTTAAAAATACCTCAACCTAAAGGTTATGCAATTAAAAAGCAATCAGAGGCTTTAAATGTTGCAAAAGAATTGGGTTATCCATTACTTGTAAGACCATCATATGTAATTGGTGGACGTGGTATGCAGGTTGTTTATAACGAAGATGAACTTTTAAGCTACATTGAAAGCGCTTTAAAATTCTCTGATGAACACCCTATTTTAATTGACCAATATATTGAAGGTTTAGAGTTAGAATTAGATGCAATTTCAGATGGAGAGAATGTTTTAATTCCTGCAATTACAGAACACATTGAAAGAGCAGGTATTCACTCAGGCGACTCTATAGCTATTTATCCAACAAGAACAATTCCTGATTTCGTAATTAAAAATTTAGTTGAATATACAGAAAAAATAGCAAGAACTTTAAAAATTAAAGGCTTGATGAATATTCAATTTGTATTGAAAGATAATGTTGCTTATATTATTGAGGTAAATCCTCGTGCTTCAAGAACAGTACCTATTTTGAGTAAAGTTACAAATACCCCTATGGTAAAAATTGCATTAGGTGCAATTTTAGGTAAATCAATAGTTGAGCAAGGTTATCCAACAGGTTTGAAAGAGCAAAATGGTTTAGTATGTGCTAAAATTCCTATTTTTTCTTTCCAAAAGTTGAATAGAATTGACCCTGCTTTAGCTCCTGAAATGAAATCAACAGGTGAAGTTTTAGGGGTGGATAATGTTTATGAAAAAGCATTAATTAAAGGCTTTATGGCTGCAGGCTATAAACTTTCAACTGAAAGAGGAAATGTTTTAATTTCTATTAACGATCATTATAAATTAAAATCTGTTGAGGTTGCAAAAACTTTAGTTGAAATGGGCTATAACTTAGTAGCAACAACAGGTACTCATAGATTCTTAGCAGAATATGGTATTCCATCAAAAGAAATTGAGAATTTCGATATTGCTAAAATTCAAAAGAATATGAAGAATAAAGACCTATGCTTTATTATCAATACACCAACTACTGATAATAAAAAACGCAGATTAGGTTCACAAGATAGAGGTTTTTTAATAAGAACTATTGCTGAAATGTACTCTACACCTTGCTTTACGGTATTAGAAACAGCAAAAGCATACTTGAAAGCATTAAAATACTATACAGAAAATCCAACTTTGGAATATGATAGTATAGATACATATCGCAAGGAAAACGCAAAGGTATAAGATGGAAGAAAAAAAGAAAAAACCATTAAAAAAGAAAAAATTTAAAATAAATATCAAAAATATGGGAGTTGATATTGATAAAAATGAATATAGAGAAATAGTTTTATCAAACTCCAACCACCCAGAACGCTTTGATAGATAGCATTTTCAAAAAAGAGGAAAAATTTTTAAAATTTTCCTCTTTTTTTCTAAAGTTTAAAAAAAATGTGCCGATAAGTATATTATAAGATTTAAGTGATAGAGAAATATTTACACTAGTTACTTGGTTCTCTCGTTGAGAGGACCTTTTCGTATCTATACTAAAATTAAGCCAATTCAACTTTAATAGGTAAATCTTTTACAGTTAATTTATATAGAGCTTCAGCTCCTAAATCTTCAAAAGCTATGATTTCTTTTGATGTAACTTTTTCTGATAAAAGCGCTGCAATGCCACCAATAACAGTAAAATATTTTGCATTATTTTTTTGTATAGCTTCTTTTGCTTCTATGCTTCTTTCACCTTTTCCAATAGTAGCTAATAAGCCTTTGTTGTAAAAATCAACAGCATATTTATCCATTCTGCCTGATGTTGTTGGCCCAATTGAGCCTATAATTTCATTTGGTTTATTAGGGCAAGGTCCTGCGTAAAAAATAATTTTATCTTTCAAATCTATTGGCATTTTATCTGATTCAGAAAGTCTTTTGTGTGCCATATCTCTTGCAACATAGATTTCGCCAGATAATAAAACATCTTCGCCAACTTTTAGTGCTTTTATTTGTTCAATATCATTAGTATTTAATTTTTTAGTGTTAGTTTCTTCGTCTTTAATTTCAATAAAATCAGGTTTTGTGTGATTGTATTTAATTTCATTGTTTTCGATTGTACATTTTGAATATCTATCAGAATGGCAATTAATTGTAATGCCTACTGGCATGCAAGCTATGTGTGTTGAAGTTGAAAGCACTTTGATGTCTAAAACATAATTGTTTTTTAATGGGCTTGTATTTTTAGTATTAACGTAAGTTTTTATTTCTTCTGATAATGAAAGTTCTTCGTTAGAGAAGCTATCTTCTGTTAATGCCTTTTTAGAAAGTAAAAGTGATTTTTCTGCAGTTCCACCAATTCCAATACCTATAAACATAGGTGGGCAAGAATTCATGCCTGTTGATAAGATTAAATCACTAATTTTTTGCACTAAATCTTGTTTATTTGTAGTTGGTAATTGCATACTTAGGTGTGATTTGTTTTCTGAGCCAGCACCTTTTATTAAAACTTTTATTTCTATTTTATCGCCTTCTACAATTCTGTTGTAAATAATTACAGGCGTGTTAGTTGTAGTGTTATCTCTATCAAAAATAGCATTTTTAACAACTGATTTTCTAAAGAAATTTTCTCTGTAGCAATTTTCAACTGCTTTATTTATAACTGTTTCTATATATTCGCCTACAAGTTTAACATTCTGACCGATTTTAATAAAAACAATAACTTGTCCTGTATCTTGGCATAGTGGAAGTTTTTTATCGTAAGCTATTTTTGCGTTTTGAAGGATTGCTTTTAATATGTTTTTTTCTTCTTTGTTTTCTGTATTTAGATAAGCATTCTTGATTTTTGAATATACAGTATCATTAAGACAAGTGTTTGCCTTAAAACAAAGATTATAAATAGCTTCTTCTATTATTTTTGTAGAAATCTCACTCATATCTAAATTTTAGTATTTAACAAGAATAAAGTAAAGTTTAAGTCCTTCATGAAAGTTTACAAAGCTCTCAACCCATGATGAATACATGTTTTGAGCCTTATTGATTTTAAAGATTTTAAACGTTTCCTCTTGAAAACACGCGGAAAAGATTTATACTGATTATATATCTCGATTAGATATAATGTTTAGACATATAAAATAAAGGTTTAGAAAGGGAGAATAGATTATGTTTAAAAAAATTAGGGAGTTGGGTTTATCAGCAGTTGATAAGGCAATTAGTAGAGCAAACACTTTGTTTACAACGATGAAAGATAAGGAAGAAGAAAGAAAATCCATTGGGTTGAGTTTTTCTCTTTTTAGTGAAGATGAAAAAGAAGAAAGACTAAAAAGAATAGAGCAAGAAGTTCAAAGTAAAACAAAAACAATAGTAGATAAGGAACAACAAGAAAAGGACAAAATGCAGAAGAGAGCCGACATTTTATATTCTGATAGCAAAATTGGTAACAAAATAGATAAAAATCCTGAAGAAAAAGGTGTTGATGTTTTTAAGGAAAAAGAAGAAAATATAAACACATATAAAAAATTAGAAGAACAAAAAAGTAGTTTAAATAAGGAAGAAAGCAAAGAAAAAGAAACAATTTTTAAAAAAAATTTCAAAAAAAATTCACGTGAATACAACAAACATTATATTAAAGAATTAAAAAATATTACAGATAAGGATTTGTTAGAGCAGATAACTTTGAATATCGCAAATTTGGGTA
>JAZSQW010000133.1:0-2682 GCA_045538205.1 Candidatus Avigastranaerophilus sp.
TGTTGAACAGCTGGGATACGAGTTGAACCACCAACTAAAACAACTTCGTTGATTTCTGATTTAGATAAACCAGCGTCAGAAAGAGCTTGTTCTACTGGTTTTTTACATCTTTCTAATAAATCGTAAGATAATTCTTCAAACTTAGCTCTTGATAATGATAATTCTAAGTGTTTTGGACCGTTAGCGTCAGCTGTAATATATGGTAAGCTGATAGAAGTTTCAACAACGCTTGAAAGTTCGCATTTAGCTTTTTCAGCAGCTTCTTTAATACGTTGCATAGCTTGTTTATCGTTTCTTAAATCAATACCTTCTTGTTTTTTGAATTCTTCAACTAACCAGTTAATGATTTTTTCGTCAAAATCGTCACCACCAAGTTTTGTATCACCAGATGTAGATAATACTTCATGAACGCCATCGCCAATTTCAAGGATAGAAACGTCGAATGTACCACCACCTAAGTCGAATACTAAAACTTTTTCAGCTTTTTCTTTTTCAAGACCATAAGCTAAAGCAGCTGCAGTAGGTTCGTTTACGATACATAAAACATCTAAACCAACAATTTTACCAGCATCTTTTGTTGCTTGTCTTTGAGCATCGTTGAAGTATGCAGGTACTGTAATTACTGCAGATGTTACTTTTTCACCTAAATATGCAGAAGCATCATCAGCTAATTTTCTTAAAATCATTGCTGAAATTTCTTGAGGTGTATAATCTTTACCATCTATATTCTTTTTGTAATCTTCGCCCATATATCTTTTAATAGAAATAACTGTTTTATCTGGGTTTAAGATTGCTTGTCTTTTTGCTAATTGACCAACAAGTTTTTCACCTGTTTTAGAAAAACCAACGATAGAAGGAGTTGTTCTTGAACCTTCTGCGTTAGCAATAACTGTAGGTTTACCACCTTCCATAACTGCAACTACGGAGTTTGTTGTACCTAAGTCAATACCAATTGTCTTTGCCATAATTCTTTATCTCCATTTCCTTAATTTAAATTCTTTTCTCTCTAATATTCTTTATAACATCGATTTTCAACTTTCCTTAAAAAATAAACAAAAAATTAATATTTCATTTTTAATTAATGAAACATTTTGGCAAAACTCCCTATTTTATTGAATTTTAATGATATTGTCGAAATATTAATTTAGAGCAAAATTTTTGTCATGCTGAATTTATTTCAGTATCTTAAAAATTTTGCGTGAATTTAAAAATGTTATAACTGATTAATTATACTGATAACTTCTTGCTTGTAATCGTTATTTTCAACAAAATCAATAGAACTTATGGCTTTTTGCTTGTAATTTTCAATTAATTGTTTTGTTTTATCAATAACTTGTGGATTTTTAATTATCAAATTTTTTATTTCTTCTACACTTAAATTCTCTATATTTGAATTTATTTCTTGTAAATAGATTATTGGGGCTGTGTAGATTCCATTTTCTATATCACTAAAAGATGGTTTTAAATTATCATTTTTAGTTATATTCAAAATATCATCTTTAATTTGAAACGCAATGCCAAAGTTTGTAGCAAAATCATTTATATTTTGTTGTTGATTTATATTTGCAACTTCATTTAATGATAACAATGATGCTTTAAAAAGCTCTGCTGTTTTGTTTTCTGATTTTTTTATGTAAGTTTGTAGAGTTGGAATTTTATTGTTTTCAAAAAGTTGATTTATTTCACCCTCGCACATTAATTTTATTGAGTTTGCAAATAGTTTAAAACAGTTAATGTTTTCACATTTTGATAAAAATTGAATTGCGTAAGATAACAATAAATCACCTGATAAAACACTTAAATTGTTACCAAACTCATAGTTAATTGTTTTTTTACCACGACGAAGCTCCGAGTTATCAACAATATCATCATGGATAAGTGTTGCACAATGAATAAGCTCTGTTGCACAAGCTAAATTTATAATGCTTTCAGATATATTTTTATTTAAAGCTTTTGATAATAAAAAAATTAACTTTGGACGTAAAAGCTTAGATTTTGAGAAAACAAAATCGCTAATTTTTTCTGATAGCTGATTATTTTGAGTGAACAATTCAGCTTTTAATATTGTATTAAATTGATTAAGTTCTGTATTAATGATGTCCAAAATAAAAACCTCTGATAATATTTTATCAATAATAGCAAAAAATATCATGTTTGTATTTTTAGGTTAACAAGAAAGAGATAAAAATATGAGTACATTTGACGCAATTTCAAAAAGCACACCTTTAGCACAAACAAAGGTTAGTGTACCTGTAACAGCCCCTGCAACAACACAAGCGCCAGCGCCTGTTAAACCTGTTGAAAGCAAACCTGATATTATCGATTTTATAAGCAAAAAAGCAATCGATCCTAAAGACGTTAATGATACAGTAACCATGCCAAGAGCTATTTTTAAAGGTTATTTATGTTTTACAGCAGGAACAGCCATTAATGCAATTGCTGGCATGTTAAAAAATGCAAATGCTAAAAAAGCGTTAGGTATAGCAGGAAGTTTAATTTCTATATTAGGAACATTCAATTTTGTAAAACCATTTTTACATAAAGAAGAACCACAAAATACAGAAAATAAATAACTTTACATCACCCTGAATTTATTTCAGGGTCTTACCAATTAGCATATTTTAAACCGTTTTTAGTAAAAAAAGAAAAAAGACTTGAAATAAAAAATTGTGCATGTATAAT
>JAZSQW010000176.1:0-4402 GCA_045538205.1 Candidatus Avigastranaerophilus sp.
GTAATTCTTCAAGATATTTATGATGGTAAATCAGGTCAAAATCAAGGCTCAAAGAAAAAAGGTCCTAAGGATAACAAGAAAAAACAAGTCGGATCGTAGCCATGTCGTTCTGTGAGCCAAGGAGTTGGGTCTAGTCATTGTCTTCCTAAGACCGCTTGGCCTCCGACTTGTAATTCTTCAAGATATTTATGATGGTAAATCAGGTCAAAATCAAGGCTCAAAGAAAAAAGGTCCTAAGGATAACAAGAAAAAACAATATAAAAACAAAGAAGAAGAACAAGAATTAATTAGTTTAGAAAAGGCTATTTCTCAAAAACATAAGAAAAAAGCAAAAGATAGTGGCGAAGTTGCAACTATTACAGAAGTTGTAATTAATCAACCAATTACTGTTGGTGAATTAGCTGAAAAAATAGGAAAATCACCTGCCGAAATCGTTAAATTCTTAATGATGCAAGGCATTTTAAGTACAGTAAATGAAACAATTTCTGTTGAAACTCAAAAGAAAATTTGTGAAAATTTTGAATTAACTGTTCTTGAAGAAGATTTAGAAGAGTTTATGGAACAAGAGCTTGCTAAAGAAGAAAAAGCAAAAGCTATTAGTGAAATAGATGAATCTTTATTATCACACAGAGCACCTGTTATTAGTATAATGGGTCACGTTGACCACGGTAAAACAACACTTCTTGACTCAATTCGTGCTTCTAAGCATAAAATTGTAGCAACAGAGGTTGGTGGTATTACTCAATCTATCGGTGCTTATTCCGTATATCTTGATGATGATAAAGATAAAAAGATTGTATTCGTTGATACTCCAGGACAAGAAGCGTTTACAGAAATGCGTGCACGTGGTGCAAAAGCTACTGATATCGCAATTTTGGTTGTGGCTGCTGATGATGGTATTATGCCTCAAACAATTGAAGCTATTAACCACGCAAAAGCTGCTGAAGTACCTATTATTGTTGCGGTAAATAAAATTGATAAGCCAAGTGCTGATCCTGATAAAATTATGCAACAATTAACAGAATATGGCCTTGTTCCAGAAGAATGGGGTGGCGATACTATTTGTGTTAAAGTTAGTGCGCTTCAAGGTAAAGGTATTGATGAATTATTAGAATACATTTTATTATTAGCTGAAGTTCAAAACTTACGTGCAGTTGTTGATGCACCTGCAACAGGTGTTATTATTGAAGCTAAATTAGATAAAGGGAAAGGTCCTGTTGCCACATTATTGGTTCAAAATGGTACATTGCACACAGGTGATTGCTTCGTTGTTGGCAGTGTTTGTGGTAGAGTTCGTGCTTTATTATCAGATTCTGGTGAAAGAATACAAGAAGCAGGCCCATCAACTCCTGTTGAAATTTTAGGTTTGACAGAAGTTCCTCAAGCCGGTGATGCTTTTGAAGCAGTTGAAAATGAAAAAGTTATGAGGGCAATCTGCAACGAAAGAAAAGAAAAAGAAAGAATTTCTAAACTTGATAGTATGAAACCAGCTCACATTAGAAATGAACAAGTTGGTGGCGATGATAATATTAAACATTTGAACTTGATTATTAAAGCTAACACACACGGTTCTGCAGAGGCTGTATCTCAAGGTATTGCTCAAATTGAATCAAAAGAAATTATTACAAAGATTGTTCACGTTGGTGTTGGTGATATTTCTGAAGCTGACGTTATGCTTGCAAGTGCAAGTAATGCTATAATTTTAGGCTTTACTGTAAAAGAAGATGCTAATGCTTTAGTAGCTGCTGAAAAACAAGGTGTTAAAATTAAAAAATACAACATTATTTACCAAGTTCTTGAAGATTTAGAACAAACAATGTTGAACTTGTTACAACCTGAAATCAAAGAAGTTAACTTGGGTAAAGCTGAAGTTCGTCAAGTATTTACAGTTGGTAAAACAACAAAAATTGCTGGTTGTTATGTTCTTGAAGGTAAAATTGTTAGAAATAAAACAGCTGTTGTTGAAAGAAACGGTATGGAAATCTTTAAAGGTCAAATTGATCAGTTAAAGAGATTTAAAGATGATGTTAAAGAAGTTGCTCAAGGCTTTGAATGTGGTGTTTCTTTTGATAAATTTAATGACCTTCAAGAAGGCGATATTATCAAAGTAACAACAACTGAAGAAATTGAAAGACAAGTATTAGTATAGAATTTATTGGAGTTGAAAATGTCTTTAAGAAATGAACGAGTAAGAAAAACTTTAATGAAAGAAATAGCTGATATTATCCAAAGACAGCTAAAAGATTCAAGGATACATGGTGTTGTTTCTATTACAGACATTGAAATGAGTCACGATAATTCTTATGCTAAAGTTTATTATTCTGTTTTAGCAGGTGAAGCTGATAAGGCATCAACTATTCAAGCTATTACTGATAATACTCCTAAAATTAGATATGAAGTTGGTAAACGTATTCGTTTAAGAGTAACTCCTGAATTGAGATTTATTCCTGATGATTCGTTAGAACGTGGTGCTCACGTTACTGATTTGATTAACAAAATTTCAAGAGGCGAAATTTAGTTAATGTTTGGGTTTTTAAATGTTAATAAACCTTCAGGTATAACTTCTCATCAAGTTATTAGTAAGTTGCGTAAAATTACAGGGATAAAGCAAATAGGTCACGCAGGTACGCTTGATCCTTTGGCTTGTGGCGTTTTGCCAGTAGCAATTGGTAAGGCTACAAAGCTTCTTGATTATTTGCCGTCTGATAAAGCTTATATTGTAAAGATGCAGTTTGGTAAAAGATCTGATACTTATGATATTGAAGGTAATGTTGAAGAAACTAATTATCGTAAAATAATGCTTGTTGAAATTGAAAAAGGGCTTGTCTTTCAACAAGGAAAAGTAAAACAGATACCACCTGCCTTTAGTGCTGTTCATTATAATGGCAAAAGATTATATGAATTGGCTCGTGAGGGCAAAATTCCTGATGATATTCCAGCAAGAGAAATAACAATTTATGAAAATAAAATTTTGAATTTTGACTTTGAAAAACAAATTTTAGAATTGAAGGTTGTATGTTCAAAAGGAACATATATTCGCACTATTGTTAATGATTTAGGCGAATATACTAATTCAGGTGCTGTTATGCTTGAATTAACACGTATAAATTCTGCTAATATGAATTTAGATGATGCTATTTCTTTGACCGATGAAACAACTAAAGTTGATATTATGTCTGCTTTAATTGAACCAAAACAAGTTCTTGATTTAGCTATAGTCGAATTAAATGATGAACATTATAAAAAGGTTTTAAATGGAAATAAATTTCAATTAAAGGCTAAAGTTGGTGACATTTTACTATCTTATGAAGAAAAAATAGTTGCTTTAGCTAATTCTGATGGAAAGTTTATTCAGCCGAAAAAGGTTCTATTATGAAGAAAATTTTTGTTTTGATTTGTTCTTTATTTTTAATCTTATTTTTTATTCCTGTAAATGCAGAGGTTGTTGAAAATAATGTTGCAAATAAAATTTCACCATTTGGCTTTATAGCAAAAATTGTAGTAGAAAAAGCTATTGAAATTGAATTAAAAAAAGAATTTGATTCGAAATTTAATGCTGACTTAACAGTAGAAAGTTTTTCGAAATTAAGGAATGGTGAATTTAAATCTTTGAATTTAAAAAGTAATAATGTTAAATATGATGCATTAAGTGTTACTGATTTTGTAGCAAAAACGCAACAAATTAAAAATAAAATTATTTACAAGAATAAAAGATTATATTTTCCTTTTGAAATCCCTTTTGATTTTAATGGGGTAATTACAAATGAAGATATTAATTTTGCGCTAAATTCTGCACGTTTCAAAAAACAATTAGATAAAGCAACAGTTAAAGTTAGTGGTACAAAATTATTCTCTTTTGATATTCCAACAATAGAATTAAAAGATAATTTAATGTTTTGTATATTACCTGTAAAGTCATTGTTTTTTAAAAATTCTATAAATTTACATTTTAATGCAGATGTTGAAGTTGAAAATAATAAAATAATATTAAAAAATATCACTTTTACCCAAAAAAGTAATATAATAAATAGTGAAGTTTTGGTATCATTGTTATCTAATTCCAATCCTATTTCTTTTGAGTTGAAAAAAACAAATAGTAAGTATTGTAAATTAGATTTATCAAAGGCTAAAATTATTGGCGATAAAATAGATTTATCAGGGACTTTTACATTAAATAAAAATTATAGTGAGGAATAATGAGTAATTTCGCAAAAATAGTAATTATAATTCTTATAATAATGTCTTTCTTTTTTGTAAAAGAAAAATTTGGTGAAGATATCGATAGATTTATTTCTTCAATAGGCGATGTGCCAAAGGTTGATATTAATTTACCTGTGAACAATGAAGGTGAAAAGGTTAAAGAACCAACAGAAGTGACAACGGAAAAAGAAGAAAAAGTTGA
>JAZSQW010000064.1:0-32713 GCA_045538205.1 Candidatus Avigastranaerophilus sp.
ATGGCTTCGATCCGACTTCATTGATTTCATTCTGTCAATTTGTTCAGGCAAAGGTACTTCTTAAAATTTAATTCCTAAGTTTTCTGCTAAAACTTGTGCATCGTCTTTACTTTCTTTAGATGTTAATTTGCTTGGCATTGAAATACCAACAACATTTTCTTTGCCTAAAGCATCAGCCAATAAAGTAGCGCAAATTGTAGAATCTAAGCCACCTGATAAACCTAAAACAGCTTTGCTAAAACCATTTTTACTAAAATATTTTTTAATTGAATAAATTATACTTTTATATGTTCTATCTAAATCATTTGTATAATTAAGGTTAAAATTTGTATTTAAAGGAATCTCTACGCCTTTTGGTAAATCTTGGATTGTTCCTTTAAAATCTTCTGCAATAGCAAAATCTTCGCTAAATGATTTCGCTCTTAGAGTTAATTCGCCATTAGTATAAATTCTTGAAGCGCCGTCATAACAGTAATTATGAGCATATCCAACTTTATTTACATAAACTAAATTAATATTATTTTGTTTTGAGAATTCACTATATTTTTTATTTTTTATAAATTCACTATCTGTTCTTGAAGGTTGGTTATCTAATAAAATTACGTTTTTACAATTAACTTTATCAAGATTATCTTCGCCTAAAACAATTGCAAAATCTTCAAAAATATTTTTATATTCAATATTTTTATTTTGAATTATTACAATCGTATTTTTTTCAGCTAAAACACTAAAAACAACTGTAATATTTTCGCATTTTTCAGCTATTTCTTTTAAAGCAATATTTTGCTTTTTTACTATATCTTTATGACGTTTTGCAATATCACCTAAAGGTGAACCAATTAAACATAATTCAGGAAAAACAATAATTTCCGCACCAATATCTATAGCTTTTTGAATATCAGCTATAATTTTTTGTGCATTATTTTTAATATCACCTGCAACTGTATTTAATTGTGAAATAACTAATTTGCTCATATTTTTATTATTCTACCGAAAAAACAATAAGTCAAAAAATTGTAAATATAAAATTATTAAATTACATCAATTGGATCAATATCTATAATCATTTTGATATCATCAGAAACTTTGCATTTTTTGAAGAAGGAGGAAACAAAATATTGTCCTTTTTTCTGCATTTTGTTTCTTATGATAATTTGATATCTGTATTCTGAATTAATTTTATACATAATACATTTTGTTGCGTTGCTTATGTCTAAGTATTCGGTTAAAGAATGTTTTTCTACTTGATTAGCAAGCTCTTGCCATACAGCTTGCGCACATTTGAATACTCTATCTTCGTCATTAGAAGAGAATACAATTTTTATAACTTGGCAGAATGGTGGATAGTTAAACATTTCTCGTCTATTAATTTCATTGTTATAAAAATCTAAGTAATTTTGTGATTTTGCGTTTTGGATAGCATACATATCAGGGTTGTAGGTTTGGAAAATTACTTTGCCGTCAAACTCGCCTCTGCCTGCACGTCCTGCCACTTGCATTAATAGTTGAAAACCTCTTTCTCCGCTTCTGTAATCAGGGAATGCAAAGCTGATATCAGCGTCAACTACTCCTACAACAGTTACGTTTTTATTGTCTAAACCCTTCGCAATCATTTGTGTTCCGATTAAAATATCAATTTCGCCCTTTTGGAATTTGTCTAATATTTCAATATATTTTGTTTTGGAAGATAAAATATCAGAATCAATTCTTTCCATAATAGCGTTAGGGAATACTTTTTTCGTGATATTTTCAATTCTTTGAGTGCCACTACCTGACATTTTTATGTCGTTTGAATTACATTTAGGACAGCTTCTTGGAAGTGGTTTAACTGTATTGCACCAATGGCATTTGATTGTATCATCAGAAGCATGATAAATCATAGGAATATCACAGTTTGGGCATTTTATAACTTCGCCACAAGTTCTGCATTGAACACTTGTGTAAAAGCCACGTCTATTCATTAGTAAAATTACTTGTTTTTTATTGTTTAAAGCTTCGTGTACTGCATTGATTAATGTGTTAGAAAAAATACTTCTTGAGCCTTTATAAAATTCCTCTTTCATATCAATTACAGTAACTTTTGCTAAGTCTGCATTATTAAATCTATTGTTTAAAGTTAATAAATTATTTGTAGAAAGTGCTTTAAAGTATGATTCTACTTCAGGTGTCGCACTTCCTTTTATTAATGTTGCATTATGAATTTCGCATATTTTTTCTGCTACTTTTCTTGCATCATATCTTGGTGCAGGTGAAGTTTGTTTGTATGTGTTTTCGTGTTCTTCATCAATAATTACCAAACCAATATTGTTTAGTGGTGCAAATATTGCGCTTCTTGCACCTATTATTATTCTGATTTTATTTTCACGAATTTTATTCCATACATCAAATTTTTCGCCTTCGGAAATACTGCTGTGCCATATTGCAATTTCATTAGAGTTAAATCGTTTGATAAGTCTTAGAGTTAACTGTGAAGCTAAAGCAATTTCAGGGGCTAAAAATAGTACATTTTTGCCTTCATCTAAAACTTTTTTTATTGCATTAAAATAGATTTCTGTTTTGCCTGAACCTGTTATACCGTTTAGTAAAATAGGATTTTTTTCTTTGTTATCTATTTTGTTTGATATTTCTTTAAATATTTCTTTTTGTTCGTTTGATAATTCAGGGAATTCATCTTTTTCTACATTATTGAATATCGATAAAGGATCACGATATAGTGATTTTTCTGTAATTTCAACAAGTCCTTTTTCTTGCATTCTTAAGATTGTTGCTCTTGTTGTTTTTACTTCTTTTTCAAAATCAATTAAACGAGTTTCGCCTAATTCTTTTAATTTTTCTAAAATTAAAAGTTGTTTAGAAGTAGCATCTTCATTATTTTTATATGAAATATATTTTTCAAAACGTTCTTTTTGAGTAGCATTTTCTTTTAAAAATTTCATAGGGATTCCAGCTTGAATAACTGCATTGATATCACAACAGTAGTAATTTGCTATCCATTCAAGCATTTTTAAATAGTCTAAAGAGAATACACTTTTTTCATCAATGATTTTTATAATTTCTTTTGCTTTAATTCCTTCTTCAAGGTAGTTAGAAAAACCTGCTACAAAGGCAATTATATTTTGTTTTCTAAAGCCAAAAGGAACTAAAACCGCTTGTCCTACTTTTATTGTAGCTTTTAAATGTTCAGGGATTAAATAAGAAAATGTTCTTGTTCCAAGATTATTAACATCAACAATACATAGGGCATATTTATTTGATATGCCCTCTGATGTATTGTTAATTATATCTTGTTGTTTATTATTCATTATCTTCTTCAACAGTTAATAATTCTTCCATTGCTTCTTCAACAGCATCTTTAAGTGCTATTAAGTTTTCTGGTGATATTGTAACACCTTTTTTTGTTGGAAGCCAAGATTCGCCATCATCAGTTGTGTAATAAACTCTTAAATCTAAGTATTGTTTATTTTTGTATGAATTAATGCTGATTTGAATTTGTTCTGTTGCATTTCTTGGAATGGTTGCTAATAATTTTGGTTCTTCTGCCATTTTAAATCTCCTTATATATTCAATGTTTTGTTGTAATCAGGTACTTCAAAAATTCTATCGTCAGCATCTTTGTTTGTGAATTTTAAATATTTTTCCATAGAATTTTCTTTAGCATTATTGTAATAATCTTGAGGAATTAGGGCAAGGTATTCAGCGTTTAAATCACCTGAATAATTTCCTAATATTTTAGCAAATTTAGAAATGTCTTCTTTATTGCTACCAGCACCATATGCTTTTGTTTTTGCATCTGTGCCTGATGGTCTTATTTCAATAAATTTATCTGTGAATTTTAAATATGTTCCATCACCTACAAATTTAATATCAATTAAGTTATCAAAGTTTAGTTCTTTAAAGGTTGATTTTAGAATTGATTTAGCTTGTTCAAGTGAAAGTTTTCCATCAAAGTTAGCTAAAGCCATTGTTAAGTAGAACAAGTCATTTTTTGTTCTCAATGCTTCCCCATCTTTTTTAGCTTGAGTTAATTTAACAATATCAGGTTCAGATTCATTGTAGTATGCAATATCTTCACGCATATCATATTTAGCAATGATTTTGTTGTCTTCAAATAATTCAGATAAGGCAACAGAAAGTGTTTTGTTTTCTTTTTCAAGTTTTGCAGATAAAGCTGAAGCAACAATGATGGCTTCTGAAGCACTTTTTTCTCTCATAGCGATAGCAACTCTACCTGCTTTGGATTTGATAAGCTCTTCGCTACCGATAATCATACCACCTGATTCTTCGCCACTAAAAATCATTCTTGGATTTACACCTAAGTTGATGTCGTTGCCTAAAACGTCAGTTACAATAACTTCTTTATTAGGATTATCAAGAATTTGTTTTTCTACTTTTTTCATTATGTTTGCAATTTCTTTAAAACCAACAGGAACATTAACAACCTTAACGTTATTAAATTCAGCCCATTCGTCCCAAGATTTTGCACTTGCAGTTGTTTTAATCATAAAGCGTGGGTGGTTGTTCCATTTGTTTGAAGCTTTTAGTTGTTTTGCCCAGAAATCCATAATTAATAAGAAGGATTGGTTTGCACTATAAACACATAAAATTCTGCCATTGTCTAATTTAGAATAGCTGATACCAACTTTATCTAAGAAATTAATCTGTTTTTCATCTTCGATTTGGCAAACAGTTAATCTGTCGTGGTCAGGGTCTGTTATTAAAATAACTGTTCCAATTGGATAATTGTTTAATTTTTCATCATATTTTAAGCTGTCGATAACTGGGAAGAAATATTCGCCTGTTTGTTTTTTAGCTAAAACAGTAGCGTCAACTGAATAATCATAGAAACATTTATTTCCTTTTGGATCTGTATCGTATTTACCAATTCCGTGGAAGAAAGGATCTTCTTCTATGTTTGACCAATCGAATTTGTTTTCTATTTCAAATCCTTTTAAAATTTTGCTTAATGTGTTATATGCGCTACCACCAACGTTTTCAATAACGATTTTATTATTTAAGTTTTTAATTAAGTCTATATTTTCTTTATTTGCAACGCCATTTTCAAGGTATTCTTTGTATAAGTCGATACCATTGTTGATGGTTTTCATAAAATCTTCATTTATTAATTTATCGTCAGATTTTGCAATCTTGATATCGTAAGAACCTTTTGTGCGAACAATATCAAAAATTTCTTTGATTTTATTAACAAATTCCATAGATTCTTCAGGTAAGTATTGGCTACCTTGAGAATTTAAGTCTTTTGTTGCGTTTTTAACACTAATACCGTGGCTTGATGTTATGTATTCGCCACCTAATAAATCTAATTTAAAGCATAAGAAAGAAGCTAACCAAATAGGCATTGTTTGTCTTTCGTACGTTGAAAGTGTTTCAATGCCTTGAGCAGCTTGAACTCTCATAATTAAATCTAAAAATTTATCTGAATTATAGCGAACTTCACGTCCTGCCAATTTTAATAATTTTTTGCCTTGATATTTTTCTTTTGCAACAAGAGCTTTTGCATATGTTGCAAGCATAATTCCCATTACGTTAATAGGAAATCTTACATCATAAGGGTATAAAATATTTTGTGGTCCTCTTATACCTGCTGTTGATACTGCTGCTTCTTTTTCATAATTTTTTAACCAATTATCAAGGTTTAAACCTTGTGGGTTTGTGTCTTTATCGTATGCTAAAAGATGTTCTTTTTTAAGTGTAAAAGTAAATTCATCTTTGTTATCTATATCTACATATTTGTTATTTTTTATGTAATCAGGAGTATTTTTTTCAACTGATTTATATAATTCTTGTTTTAACATTTCGCTATTCATTACTATCCCCCTCTAACATGTTTAAAATCATACTAAATATATAAAAAGATAACAAGTTATTGTTAATTTACTATTAAATTTGTTTATATTACAATATTGGCAGTTGAAAAATAAATAGGTGGATAATATGACAGAGACAGCAAAAAAAGATTTTAAAGAGAGCATAAATTTACCAAAAACAACTTTGGAAATGAGAGCAAATGCTACTCAAAAAGAACCTATCACTCAAAAGTTTTGGGAAGATAACAAGATTTATGAAAAGAACTTAGCACAAAGAGATAAAGCAAATAAATTTATTCTTCATGATGGACCTCCATATTTAAGTTCTGGAAAAATCCATATTGGACATGCTTTAAATAAAATTTTAAAAGATATTATTCTAAAATATAAAGCTCAAAAAGGTTGTTATGCACCATATGTTCCAGGTTATGATGCTCACGGTTTACCAATTGAAAATGCTGTTGTAAAAAATATCAAAGGTGGTAGACAAGCTTTAACTCCTGGTGAATTAAGAAAAAAATGTCGTGAATTTGCTCACGAAAATTTAAAAGGACAAGAAGCTGACTTTAAACGTCTTGGCGTTTGGGGTAATTGGGAACAACCATATTTAACAATTGCTCCTGATTTTGAAGCTGAACAAATTAGAGTATTCGGCGAAATGTTCAAAAAAGGTTATATTCAAAAAGGTTTAAAACCTGTTTATTGGTGTGCTTCTTGTGAAACTGCTTTGGCTGAAGCTGAAGTTGAATATGCTGATCACACTTCAACAAGTATTTATGTAAGATTCAAATTCGAAAATGATGACCTTGCTAAATTACAAGAAAAGTTTGATTTCTTAAAAGGTGAAAACAATATTTATTCTGTAATTTGGACAACAACTCCATGGACAATTCCATCAAACTTAGCAATTAGTGTTCATCCAAGATATGAATATACTTTCTTTAAATATAATAATGAAGTATATTATGCAGCTACAGGTCTTTTAGCTAATTTCTTGGCTGATGTTAATTGGGAAGAAAAAGATATTGAAGTTATTGGAACTTGTCGTGGTGATGATTTAGAAAATTTATCTGCAACACACCCATTGTATGATAGAAAATCAGTTATAATCACTGGTGAACATGTTACTTTAGAAGCTGGTACTGGTAGTGTTCATACTGCTCCAGGTCACGGTCTTGAAGACTGGGAAGCTTGTCAAAAATATGGTATTGAAACACTTTCACCTTTGGATTCAAAAGGTGTATGGCAAAGAAGTGCTAACTTCCAAGATGAAGATTTAGAAGGTGTTCCATATTATAAAGGTAATGGAATTGTTATTGAAAAATTGGAAGCTAAAAAAGCATTGTTAGCAAAACAAGATATAACTCACAGCTATCCACATTGTTGGAGATGTAAGCACCCTGTTATTTATCGTGCAACAGATCAATGGTTTGTTAAAGTTGATATGTTCAAAGAACAAACTTTGGAAGAAATTAAAAAAGTACAATGGATACCAGCAGCAGGTGAAACAAGAATTTCTAACATGGTAGAAAATCGTTCGGACTGGTGTATTTCTCGTCAACGTGCTTGGGGTGTGCCAATTCCTGTATTCTACTGCGAAGATTGTGGTGAAGTTATTGTTAATGATGAAACAATTAATTTTGTTGCTGATTTATTCGAAAAAGAAAGCTCTGATGCTTGGGTTAACCATACAGTAGAAGAACTTATGCCACAAGGCTATAAATGTCCAAAATGTGGTGGCGTCCACTTTAAAAAAGAAACAGATATTATGGACGTTTGGTTCGATTCAGGTGTAACACATAGAGCTGTAGTTCAAAAAAGAGAAGAAGAACTCGGTGAACTTCCTGTTGAAATGTATTTAGAAGGTTCTGACCAACATAGAGGCTGGTTCCAATCTTCATTATTAACTTCAGTTGCTACAACAGGTAAAGCACCATATAAAATTGTTTTAACTCACGGTTTCGTTCTTGATGGCGAAGGTAAAAAGATGAGTAAATCAATTGGCAACGTTGTTGTTCCACAAGAAATTATAAAGGTTTATGGTACTGATATATTAAGACTTTGGGCAGCTTCTATTGATTATAGAAATGACGTAAAAATTGGTGAAACAATTATTAAACAATTAGTTGAAATCTTTAAGAAAACAAGAAATACTGCAAGATTTTTACTTGGCAACTTGTTTGATTTTGATCCTGCAGTTGATTATGTTAAATATGAAGATTTAAAAGCTATTGATAAGTTTGCATTACACAAATTAAATACTTTAATTGATAATGTAACAGATGCGTTTGAAAAATATGAATTCTATCGTTATTTCCAATACTTGCAAAATTTTGCAGCTGTTGATTTAAGCGCATTCTATTTGGATATTGTAAAAGATAGATTATATACAAGTGGTAAAAAATCATTATCAAGACGTGCTTGTCAAACAGTTCTTTATGAAATTGCTCAAGCATTAACAAGAATTTTAGTTCCTGTAATGCCACACCAAGCAGAAGATATTTGGCAAAATACTCCTGAATCACAAAAAGATGGTTTAGAAAGTATTTTACTTTCAGATTGGCCAACAGTTAAACCTGAATGGAATAATGCTGAATTAGAAGCAGAATTTTCTCAAATTTTAAAAGTTAGAGAAATTGTTACTAAAGCTATTGAGCCAATGAGAGCAGAAAAGAAAATTGGTAGTTCTTTAGAAACAGCAGTTTATATCGTAAGTGATAATGCAGAATTATTGAAAAAATATGAAAAAGAATTATGCAATATTTTCATTACTTCTCAAGCATTTATTGTTAGCGAAAAACCTGCTGATGTTATGAATGAATATTCAGAAGATGGTTATAGTGTATATGTAACAAAAGCACTTGGTGAAAAATGTGAACGTTGTTGGAAATATAGACCATTAGGTGCTATTGCAGGTTATGAAACAATTTGCGAAGATTGTTATAATGCAATAACTAATAAAGATTAATTATTGGTATAAAGTAAAAACAAAGACAGTTATTAAGCTGTCTTTGTTTTTTTTGAAAATATTTTATATGATTAAATTCCTGTAATAAGAACAAGAACTAAAATAATTGGTACAACAAATTTTAAAAGTACATTGAAAATCATACCAAATAAAGTTTCGCCAAAAGCTGTTTTCCATAAACCTTTTATGCACCAACCTGCAATTAAACAAATTATTAAGGTATTAAATGGTAATAAAATGTTAGAAGTAAAGTAATCTAATAAGTCGAAGAATGTTTTGCCACATATTTTATAGCCGTTTAATACACCGAAAGATAAAGTAGCTGGTATAGATAAAAGTGCAATGATTATTGAAGTTACTACGGTTGCTTTCTTTCTTGAAAAATTAAATTTAGTAATAAAACTTGCAACTGTTGTTTCTAACATACTAATACCAGATGTGATAGCTGCAAAGAATATTAGAATAAAGAATAAACTACCGAATATGGCTGGACAAGGCAATTGTGAAAAAATTTCTGGTAAAGAAATAAATATTAAATTAGGCCCTGCACTTGGTGCTACACCAAAAGAAAATACTATTGGGAAAATCATAATGCCTGATAATAAAGCGATTAGAGTATCACAAATAATCAAAATATATGATGATTTTAAAACGTTAGTATCATCTTTTAAATAACTACCATAGGTGATTATTGCGCCCATTCCTATACTTAAAGTAAATAAAGCTTGGCCTAAAGCAATTAAAATCATTTCTTTATTAAATTCAGAAAAATCAGGTTTAAACATAAACTCTAAACCTTCTTTTGCGTTAGGTAAAGATAAAGCAAAACCAGCTAAAAATATTAACATCATTAAAAATAGTGGCATCATAATGTTATTTGCTTTTTCAATACCTTTATTTACTCCTCTAAATGGAAAGATTGCTGTAATTACCAAAAATAGTAAGGTTAAACAAACAGGTGTCCAAATTCCACCACTGAATGAAGAAAAATAGTTTGCAAAGTTTGATGGAATATTATTTGTTAAAAATAACCAAATATAATTTAAAATCCAACCGCAAACAACAAAATAAAAACAAGGTATTAAAGTAACTGTTATTACACAAAGCCAACCAAACCAAGCAAATTTTTTATTGATCATACCAAAAACAGTTAAAGGATCTGTTTTATAAATTTTACCAATTAAGATTTCGCAAAGTAGTGGAACAACACAAATAAATGCTATTAGTAATAAATATGTTAATAAAAATATTGCGCCCCCATTTTCTCCCATAATATAAGGAAAACGCCAAATATTACCTAAACCTACTGCACTACCTACTGTTGCAATGATAAAGCTCAGTTGTGAACTCCATTGTGGTCTCTTTTCTTCCATAACTACCTCTAACCTTGTTAATACAAATATAATAAAGGAAAATATAAGTTTCGTAAACATGTGTAAATTTAATTAAATAAATATCATTTAAAAGGCAATTTTTTTCCTTTACAATCATTATAAAAGTACGTCTGCAGATTAGGAGTTAAAAAGGTGAAAATAGGTAACATTAATAACAATTGTTCATTTGGTAGAGCGCTAACAACAAACGAGAAAAAAGAGTATCAACAAACAATAAGTGATGCCAGAAAAGTTTTAGGTACAGATAAAACCATTGCAACGGTATTCGATTTCAGTGTTCCATCTACAAAAAAAGATACAGGTATAGGAACAACATTTTCTGATGATGCTCAAAAAATGCTTGGTATGTTAAAAACAATGTGTGGAGTTAATGGTGTACAATTACAACCACAAGGACAGATTTCTAACTTTGTACGTTCTCCATATTCAGGTACAGGTTTCTCACTTGGCGAACACATTATTGATTTAACAAAACTTTCAGATGATAAATATGGAAAATTATTAACAGAAGAAGATTTAAATTCTTCTTATATGGATAGAATTAGCAATCACGAAGTGGTTGTTTATGATAACGTTTTTGCTCAAGACGGTCAAAAGGCAATGTTGCAAAAAGCTTTTGATAGATTTGAAGAATTAGATGAAACTTCACCTCTTAAAAAAGAATTTAAACAATTCCAAAAAGATAATAAATATTGGTTGAGAAAAGATGCTTTATTTGAAGCAATGGGCGTAGCTAATGGTTCAAAAGATATGCGTACTTGGTCAGATAGAGATAAAAATGTATTCGCAACAAAAGAAGGTGATGAACAAAGAATTCGTGAGTTAGAACAAGTTACTGATGAAAAAGGAAATAATGTTGTTGATTATGAAGAATTTGTTCAATTTATAGCTGATAAACAACAAAAAGAATCAAAAGCTAACTTTAATGCTCAAGGAATTGATGTATATGGTGATTGCCAAATTGGTTTCTCTGATAAAGATTTTTGGGCACATAAATATGCATTCTTCCCAAATTATGAATTCGGTTGCAAAATGGATAACAATAGTTATTCTTGCTGGTCGCCAGCAATTAACTTCTATAAATTAGACGCAGAAGCAGGTGAGTTATTATATAATAAATTCGATTTATTCTTTAAACGTTATGATGGTGTAAGAATAGATGCTGCTTGGCAATTAATTAATCCATTAATTTGTGAACCATTAACAGAAAATGGAAATCCTGTTTTTGACCACGCAGGTAATAAACTTGGTAAATTGATAGATATGCAACCACAAATTAAAAATGGTGGTAAAGAAATTATTGAAAATATCGTTATGAATGCTGCTGACAAAAATGGCGTTAAAAGAGATAAAGTTCTTTTAGAATTGTTAGGTGGAAATTCTTATGATTCATTAGATGCTGTAAAAGGTTTAGGCGGTACTTTAATTCATATTTCAAGATACGGCAATGAAGGTTGGGGCAGAGTTAAATATTATGAATCTCACGGAAGTAATAAATATCAAAATATGGCTCCAGAAGATTATATTATGGGACCTGGCACTCATGATGACCCATCATTAATTGAACAAGTAGAAGATTGGCAAAATAGAGAAAATAAAGCAAACTATTTATCAAGAGATTTAGGAATTGATAGAAATTATTTATTACATTCTCCAGAAAACACTGCAGCAGCTGTATATGGTGAAATGTTTACAACTAATAATCAGTTCGCTACTTTACCAGATATTCTTGGTTCAAGAAGAAAAATAAATACACCAAATACAACTGATGGTAACTGGTCATATAGAGCACCTCAAAATTATGAAAAAGAATATTTTACAAATTTATCAAAAAATAAAGGTTTGAATACTCCAGATGCTATGGCTAAAGCTTTACAAGCTAAAAGTGGAAATTATCATCAAGGACTTATTGATAAATTGTATAAATTTGCAAATATTTTAAGAAGTGATGGTCCTATGACAACTGAAGAAGCAGATAAATATATTGGCTAATTAAATAAGACTTTAAATTATATAATGTATTTCAATTAACCCTTTAATTTGGTAAAATCAGATTAAAGGGTTATTTTTTGTAGGAGTATGAAAAATGAGAAGTTTAACTTATTTGGGCCACAGTGCTTTTTTTATAGAAAAAGATTGGGATGGTATTTTAATTGATCCTTTTATTACAGGTAATCCGCAAGCAAATTTTGACTATAAAACAAAAAGAATTTCTCATATTTTTGTAACACACGCACATCTTGATCATTTAGGCGATGCCATTGCAATATCTAAACATACAGGGGCTACTATTGTTGCTTGTTTTGAACTTGCGAATTATTGCATGGAAAAAGGCGCAAAAGCAATTGGAGTAAATCCTGGTGGACATTTAAAATTTAATTGGGGCTCAGTGAGAATATTGGGCGCTCAACATTCAAGTTCTAACCCAGATTTGGCATATGGTGGTGTAGCTTTAAGTTTTATTTTTGATATTGAAGGTACAACTATTTATCACGCAGGTGATACAGGATTAATGTCAGAATTTTCTTTAATTGGTGAATTATATAATCCATATTATGCACTTTTACCAATTGGTGGAACATATACAATGGGAATAGAAGAAGCAGCAATTGCAGCAAAAATGCTTTATGCTATGGAAATAATACCAATGCATTATAATACTTTCCCTGCTATAAAAGTTAATGTTCAAGAATTTGTTGATTTGATAGAAGCGCAAGGTCAAAAATGCATTCCGTTGAAAGCAAATGAATATGTCGAATTATGATAAAACAAAACCTTTAATAGCTTTGATTGTTCCAACAGGCATTGGTGCAAGCATTGGTGGTTATGCTGGTGATGCTTCTCAAACAGCTCAAATGTTTGCAAAGGATTTTAATGTAATTGTTAATCCTAATGTTGTTAATGCGGCTTGTTTTTCTGGAATAACAGAAAATATGCTATATACAGAAGGTTGGGCTTTTACACAATTTATGAAGGGAAATTTAAATTTAATTCCTTCAGAGAATAATAAAATAGGTGTTATTTTTGATAAAAGTATCTCGCAAGGTATTTTAAATGTACATATAAATACAATAAATGCGGTTAAAACGGTTTATGGTATTGATGTAATTGGATATGAAATAACAGAAGAACCTTGCAATATTGAGTTTTATAATACAGAAAGTGGCATTTCGTCTGGTAGTGTTATAAATAATAAAACATTAATTCAAGCTGGTAAAAAACTTATAGAAACGGGCGCTGAAGTTTTAGCTGTTGTATGTAAGTTTGATGAACCGCCAGAAGATAATTATAAAAATGGAGATGATGTTGATATTGTTGGCGGTGTAGAAGCAATTATTTCTCACTATTTAACACGAGAACTACAAGTGCCTGTTGTGCACGCTCCTGCCTTTGAAAATATAACCATTACGCAAGATTTAGTTGATAAAAAAGCAGCGGCAGAGTACATTACTCCAACATTTTTACCTTGTTTATTAATGGCACTTAAGAATGCACCGTTATTTTCTTATGAAAATAGGGCATTATATTCAATATGTAGAGAAAATCTACAAGCAGTTATTATGCCTTATAATTCTTTAGGCTCTTCAATAGTCTTAGATGCAATAAAAGCGAAAATATCTGTTTATGCAGTAAAAGAAAATTCTTCAGTGCTAAATATAACTAAAGACAAAATCAAAAAAACTAATATAATAGAAATAGAAACTTATAATGAATGTTTAAATATAATAAAAGGAAAATATTGATGAACAAAAAGAGAACAGGATTTACCTTACCAGAAATTTTGATGACGTTAGTAATAGCAGGTTTTCTTGCTGTATTAACTGTGCAAGCCATTAATGTTAATAGAACTGCATATACTTCTTTAACGTATTATGCATTTAATAATTTAAAAAGTGCAGTTGGTGAATTAATTATTCCTGAAACACAAGGTGAAAATGTTGATGAAGCCACAGGAGAAGGAATTTATACAGAAATGTGTACAATTGGTTCTAACTGCGCATTTGAATTTGAAGAAAGAATTATTAAACCTACAGCTAATCTTTGTACAGGAATGTCAGATATTATGAACACACAAGGTACTGTTCAATGTACAGATAGAGCGGCAATTCAATTGACAAATTTAGATAACAATCCACTACCATCAGCAGAAAATTTAGGTGATCCTGATTTCAGAACAACTAATGGGCAAAAATATTATTTTTGGGGTAGAACTGCTGGTGAACCTAGTAATAGAAAATATGGATATAGAATTGTTGCTATTGACGTAAATGGTGAAGGGGCTCCAAATTCATCTGAAGCTCAAGGTTCTTTGCCTCCTGATATTATTGCATTTGCTGTATTAGATAGTGGTGAAATTTTACCTGTAGGCGTTGCTGCAAATAATTTTACACTTGGAAATAAAACATATAATTATTTAACATCAAAAATTAATGCATTCCGTTTTAAAAATCCAGATGAAGACGAAACTAATATGCCTTCTTTCTGTGAAAAAACAGAAACTTGCGACTATGATAAGCTTTATTTGCCAAATGAAAGCACTGGAAAAGTAGGTTCTTCATTCCGTCAAGCATATTGTGGTGCTCGTATATCTAATGATGATGTGACTTTAGCTGCATATTGTAATAATATAAGCAGACATTCAGGTTGTCCTCCATATGCAGAAGGAGCTGAAGGTGAACAATATGAGGTTTGCAAACAAGAAATTATAAAACCAATGTTCAGATTTAACTTTAATTAATAATAATTAAAGACCACACAAAAAGAGTCACAATTTGTGGCTCTTTCTTTTTATAAGAAAATTAATCCAAAACTCATAATTAACATACCTGATACAATTCCAATAATCACGTGGTGGTTTTCACCATATTCACGAGCTAATGGTAATAATGTATCAAAAGAAATATAAACCATAATGCCGGCAACAGCAGCGGTCATAAATCCAATTGCTTGAGCAGGTAATATGAATTTTAATAATAAAATACCGATTAAACCGCCTATTGGTTCAGAAATACCTGATAGGAATGTGTATAAAATTGCTAATCTTTTTTTACCTGTTGCCTGGAAGATAGGTAGGGCAATAGCAATACCTTCAGGAATATTGTGGATTGCAATTGCTAATGCAACAGGAATACCAAGTGCTAAATCTTCTGTTAAAACCAAAAAGTTTGCAATACCTTCAGGAAAATTGTGTAAAGATACAGCCAAAGCAGTAATTAAACCTGCACGTTTAATTTTCTTTTTTTGTTCTACTCTTTTTCTTCTATCATTACTTAAAAAATCAGATTCGATGTGGTCTGGAACTAAATAGTCGATTAATATCGCAATTCCAATACCAAGTGTAAAGCCTAAGAATGCAAGTACTTTTGACATTGTTGGATTATAAAATGCATTAAGCATTTCAGGTGCTTCTGCCATTAATTCGTTTAAACTAACATATACCATAACACCAGCAGAAAAACCCAACGCAACAGATAAAGCTTTTAAATTATCACGTTTTACAAAGAATGTGATAAAGCCCCCTAATAAAGTGGACATTCCGGCAAATAACGTTATTATTAATGGTAAAGCAATACTGTTCATATTTTAATGTTATCATAAAAAAAATTATTGAATTATTTTTGTAAAAAATCTGATAAAATACATTAAGAAGGTAATTTATGATTATAGATTTTGATACAATTGCATATGATTTTATGACGGATTTTAATGGTCCGAGTAGGCATTTCCCTAATAGACAATATCCTTCTGGTGTTTATGATGAAGATAAAACTATTATTGAATTTGGACCTGAATCAACAGATTATCCTAATTTAAGATTACCTTGTCATTTATATGATCAATTTGGAAATGAAATTTCTGATGGTTTTTATATGGTTGTTTTATCTGATGATTTGAAATATTTAGAGTTTTATCAGAGTAATGAAAAAAAAGCACGAGTAAAAGTAATAAAGCTTGTTGAAAAAATGTACACTCAAGAAGAATTAGATGAAGAAGCTGAAATAACTCATAGAATGCATAAGTATAAAAATAAAAATCTAAAAAAATATAGAAAAGCTGAAGAAGATTTAATTGGTTTGAAAGAAAGAGTCCGTGCAAATTCTTATGCAGAGATTGAAGATTCTGGAAAAGGGTATTATATAATTACATATAATTACAATGGAAAAAAGGCAACAGGAATTATCCAAAAGTAATACTACCTTTTTTCGATAAAAATGTTATCATAATAATAATTAGTTTAATAAGGATTTATAAATGTATAAACCAACAAGAAATGTGTATACAATAAGAACTTCACCTTATAATGACAATGAAAAATTGGAAAATTTGTTAAATGAAATGTCTCAAGATGGATGGGATGTGTATTCCCTTCAGGAAATTGAGCAAGATGGTGAAATCTTATATAATTGCATCTTCATTAAAGAGATGGAAAATGACGATGCATATTTGAATGAAAATGCTGATTTATTAAACTTTAAATCTCGTATTGAAAGAATTATAAATCCTGAATTAGATCCTTATGAACTTTGTGTTGATATTCAAAAGAAAATTAAAGAAAAACGCCAAAAAATTGCTCAGGTTAAAGCTTTAATTGATGAGACTTCGGAAGATTCAAGAGCTTTATTGAACAATGAAATATCAAAATATATTGCAGAATTAGATGATTTAAAGAAAAAACTCTCTAAAGTTATAGCACCTGATATTATGGAACAAAAATTGGGTGAAAATAAATTGACTCTTTCTATTTCTGAAGAATTAATTGATATTTTAGACAATGATAATGAATATAATATTCTTTCTCAAATTGTATTAATTAGACAAAATCTAACAGAAAATTTGGGTTATATTCTACCTAAAATCAAGATAGAAATTGATGATACATTGAATGAAAATGAATTTGCTATTAAGGTAAGAGGTATTCCTGTTATTAATTCTTATGCATTTTTGAAAAATACAATGTTCTTTAAAAATGAATTGAATTTAGAAGAATTGCCAGAAGATACAATTTGCGAAAAAGATGTTATTACAGGTAATGAAATTCTTTGGATAAGTGAAGATAAAGCAAAAGATTTCTGGACAAAGGGCATAGATGCTACTGATTATATTGCAAGGTTGATTGAATATTCAATTTCTAAATATATTGATGATATTTTTGATTATTCCGATATTAATAGATATATAGAAATTGTTGGTAATCAAAATTTATATTTGATTGAAAATATAATACCTGATTATTTGTCTATTGCTGAATTAAAATATATTTTAACTAATTTGATTAAAGAAAAAGTTTCAATTAAAGATATTGTTTATATTTTTGAAAAGATAAACGATTTTGCAGATGAAACAAATAAAGATGATTTATTAACAAAAATAAGAGTTTCTTTAGCACGTCAAATTAGTACATCTGTTGCTTCAGGCAAGGATAATACAATATATGCTTATGAACTTTCAAAAGAAAGTTTAAAGTTATTCTTAGGTGAGTCAGAAGATGATGAAGTTATTAGAATAGATAGTACTAAAATTGATAAAATAGTTGAAAATTTAAATGAAAAAGTACAGGAATTTTCTCCTAATGCAAAGGAAATTATATTAATTGCTCCAATGAAATTAAGACATTTGATTTTCTTAATTTTAAATCAAATGGTTCCGAATATAAGAGTAATTGCTCGAGAAGAACTTTTATTTGAATATCCATTACAAATTTTAAGTAATATATAAAAAAAATCCCGATTTTTAAAATCGGGTTTTTTACTCTTTCTTTTTTCTTTTCTTTCCGAATTATTTGGATTACTTCCAAATTTTATGCTGTTGTACTTTTTAATTTTAAATGTTTATCTAATAAATTTTCTGGCTTTACTGCTTCTTTAACTTGCATTTGTTGTACAGATTGTGCTACTTCTTGTTTTGTAGCGGCAGTTGTAGCATTTGCTTTTTTATCATTTTTATCTTTGCCGAATAATTTATCACTCAATTTGTTTGCTATTGGTGTGATTAAAACAGGTCCTAAGTATCTGTAAATCATACCAAATACAACTAATACTTTTAGTTTGTTTAAACCTGCTAAGAAGTTATCTGCTTTGGCTCTTGCTTGAACATCTTCGAAATGTTCTTTTACAAATGCAACTAATTTATCTCTATTCTCTGGATTGTTTGCACTTTCAACAAGGCCTTTAACTTTTTTAGCTAATTCTTTAGAATGATCTTCTAATGCGTCTTTTGTGTTGATGAATGCATTTTGTGCTTTATCATCATTTACGATAGGAGCCATTTCTAATTTGAACATTTCTACAACTTCATCGATACCTGATTTTAATGCATCACCTTTTTTATCTAAAAGACCGTCAATTTTTGTCATTAATGATTTAACTGGTGAATTATCTCCAAGTTTTTCTAAAGCTTCACGACCTAAAGTTTTGTATGCAGGAACTTTTGTTTTTACTCCATTTTCCTCAACTGTAACTTTTGCGCCTTTGATGAATTTTTCACCTAATTTTGTAACTTGATTACTAATAACATCATCTAATAAATAAGAACCTGCTGCTGATACGCCTAATGTCAACATATCATTAATAACCATTTGTGGTTTTTGTTCTTTTTCGATTTTTTTGTTTCTTAATGAGTTTATTGTATAGAAAGTAGATAGGATAACACTATCTAATACCATCAAGTGAGTAAATGATTTTGGAGAAGCACTGAATTTAGAAATCCATTTTTTGAAGAAATTAGAATTAGCAAATTCACCTGAAATTTTTGTTAGAGGTTTAACTGCGAAATCAGTTATACCTTTAAATGTTGGGTTATTTTGTTGTGTATTATTATTTCTATCAAATTCTGAAAATACGTTGTTTGTATTTGGTTTTGGTGTGTTTTTAAATGTTGTTGTATTATTAATAGGTTTTTGTGCTTGCGCTTGTTGTTGTGGTTGTTGTTCTGTTTTTGGTTTGTTAGAAGCTGGTTTTTTCTTGCCTAAAGCTTTTAAAATAACAGGAACAAGTGCAATTGTTATAGCTGCTCGAATAGGCATAAATATAGGTTGGTATAATTTATCAACAACATTTTTTGCTGTGCCTGTATAATTTAAAGTTTTAAACTTAGCTTTTATACCTTCTAATACAACTTCTGCTTTTTCTTTTGATGTAATTTGTTCGATATTTTCTTTTATGTTTTTTAATTGAGATTTGTCTTTAACAACGTCTTTAATTTTTTGACCGTTGAAATCTGAATCTAATAATAGACCTTTAAGTTGATCAAGAATTCCATCTCCAGCACCTGTTGTTTTTGCTGTTTCAATTACTTCTTTTAATGTTTCGATACCATTTTTAACAGAATTGTCTAAACTATCTTGAATTGCTTTGCCAGGAGTTTTGATAATATCAACTTTGCCATCTAATGCTCTTTTATATGAAAATGCATTGAATACGTCATCATAACTATCTTTTGCTTCTGTTTTAACTCTCTTTAAAATATAAGCACCGTGTTCTTTTAAAGCTTGTGGATCAAATTGGCCATCTTTAACTACAGTTTTGATTTTTGAAGATAATTCTGTATCTTGTGTGTCTTCAGCAATTTTTGTTAAAACTTCAATACCTTTTTGTTCTAATTTTTTATTCTCTGCTACTAATTTTGTTGCTCTGTGTATTGGTGCGGCTACGAAAGCTGTTGTTCCTAAACCTACAATACCTGATGAAATAGATTTTACTGCTTGGTATTCGCATTTTGATTTATCTTCATCGTTTTTTGCAGTTGCTAAAATTGTTAGTGGTCTTAATCCGCAAGTAATAAATAAAGCAAAAATTGCTTCTGCTATCAGTGCGTTATCCATTGTAAATGAAGCAATTTTGTGTAGAAGAGGAGTTGGAACACCGCCTTTAAAATTCACACGACCATCAGAATTAGTTTTGATGGTCGTGTTTATTTGATTATTCTCATTATTATTTTTTACAATCGCATGCTCTCTTCTCTCGTTAGTCGAATGTATCTTTTTTCGACTATGGAATATATTTGGATTTGTGATTGAATTAATTTTCATGATTCTTTCCTATAGAATGTTACGCTAATATAAATCTTGTAAAATTTTTTTTTGCTACTTGGAAAATTAAATTATAGCAAAATTTTTTAATTGTTCAAACAACACTTATTATTTAGAGGGTGAAAACAGCCTTCTTTTCTCTAAAATACAAGAAAAAATTCAACTTTATAAAACTTAATCATGTCAAAATTAAATAAAATTATCAATAGCTTTTTTTACAGTCTCTATTGTAATTGATTTTAAACATGCGTGGTTTTTTTCGCAATTTCCTTTTAATCCACATGGCATACAATCTAAATCGGCATGAATTAAAATGTTGTTTTCTCCAAGTGCTTTCCATTTTTCAAAAGGCATTGGACCATATATGCCTATAACTTTTGTTCCCACAGAAGCTGCCATATGTAGATTGCCTGAATCATTGCCTATGATAAAATCAACTTCTTTTAATAAAGCCAAGCTATCTTTAATGCTTACTTTTCCGCAAAGATTTACAGGTTTGATTTTTAATTCTTGAATATAATTTATTTGTTCATATATTTCTTTGTCAGATGGCGCTCCGATGAAGATTACTTGAGAATTTTTTTCGTTAGATAAATATTCTATAATTCTTGCAAAATTATTAATATCCCAAACTTTTCCAGGATTAGTTGCTGTTGCGTGCACTACTACTTTAGTTAAATTATTGTTTAAATTATTTTCTTCAAAAAGTTTTGCAACATTGTTTTTATTTTCTTTGTTTATCCAATTTTCAAGATATGTATCTTTTATTTCATTGTTTTCAGCGCTAAGAACATCAAGAAAACAAAGTGATTCGTGTTTTTGTGTATCATATTTAACTTTTTTTGTTAGTAAAAAGCTTCTGCCTTCGGTATCATACCCGATACGTTCTTTGATTCCTGCAAAAAAGCATAATAAAGCACTTGATAGTGAGCGTTTTAGAACATAAGCTTTATCATATTTTTCTTTTCTTAATTCTTTTACATAATGCCAAAAAGATTTCTTTTTACCTTTGCCATTTTCATATTTATGTTTTCTTGTTGTATCAAAATAAATAAAATTATTTACGTAAGGGCAATCTTCAATAACTTCTCCTGAATTAGGGGAAACAAGCATATCTATTTGCGCATCAGGGTATGCGTATCTTAAATTTCTAAGGAAAGGTATTGTTAAAATCATATCGCCTATGAAACGATATCTTACAACTAATATTTTTTTCATACGCCACAAACGTCCTTTATGTCTACAAATGCTTGTAATTTTAATGCATATATTTTGATTGGAAGTTCAACGTCTTTTATTATTTGTTTTATTTTAACAGCATCTTTTTCTGTTGTTACAACGCTATTTATATTTTCTTCTTGAGCATAGTGAATTATTTTTGATATATCTTCTCTGTCATAGCAGTGATGATCTTCAAATTCTAAAATTGCTTTTAAATTATAGTCATCTTTTAAGAAATTATAAAAGCTTTGTGGTTGACCAATTGCAGAAAAAGCTAATATGCGAGTGCCTTTTTCTAATTCTTTATTGTTTAAGATATTGTATGCACATTCAGGAATTAATTTGCATAAAAATATTTGTTTATTAAATCTTTTTTTCAAGTAATCGCAATATTTTAAAGCTTTTGCATCTTCTGTATCTTTATTTACAACAACAATTTTGTTAGCTCTTGAAATATTAGATAAAGATTCTCTTAAAGGACCAGCTGGAAGTATAAATTCGTTTCCAAATTTGTTTTTTGAATCAACTAAAACAATATCTAAATCTCTTTTCATTTTTCTATGTTGGAAACCGTCATCTAAAATAATAATATCAGGGTTATATTTTTCTTTTATGTATTTTTCTGCTTTTACTCTACTTTTGCAAGTTACTACGTATGCTCCTTTGCAATTATCTGCAAGCCAAGTAGGTTCATCACCGGCTAAATCTGCTGGGAATAAAGCGCCAGAACCATCGGATATCAAGTTAGGTTCATCTGTATTTAGTTTAGATCCATAGCCTCTTGATAAGATTGCAACTTTTTTATTTAAACTTAAATAGTATTTTGCCACACAAAGTGTAAAGGGGGTTTTTCCTACACCACCTGTTGTTATGTTCCCTACGGAAATAACAAAAGATTTTGAGCTATAAGAAGGAAGAAGTCCTTTTGAGTACATAAAATTTCTTACATTTATGATGATTTTATAAGGCAAAGCAAAAAATCTTAAAAGATAAACAATTAATTTTTCGTATATTTTAAGATTTTTTTTATAATGTAATTTTGCTATAAAAAGTTTCATATTTTACCTAAAACATTAATCTGAATAGTAAGAATCTCTTGTTTAATTTTTGTGAGAATTTCTTTAAGTTTTCAGATGTAACATTAATATCATCCATTGTTTGTTTAAGTTTTTCTTCATCTTCTGTGGCATAGTTAACAGTGTCTAAAGTAACTGTTAATTTATCTAATGCTGTGTTTAGTTTAGATACAGTATCTTTTACTTGTGCTTTTAATTGAGAATCTTTAGACATATCGTTAATGTAGCTTGAAAGCTCAGCAACATTTTTAAGTGTTACATCAATATTTTTAAGTGTTGTTTTTGTTTTTTCGTCTTCTAATAAGCAAGAAACGTTAGTAGATAATCTTTCAAATGATTTAGTTGCATTTACAACGGTATTAACAAAATCTTCATCACCTGCAATTTTATTAATATTTGATGTTAATTCATTAACATTTGAAGCTATCATTTCTAATTCTACTTTAGATAAATCAATTAACTCTTGAGCTTTAGCCATTGTTATGTTTGCTTTATCTGTTAATTCGCTTACGTTATATGAAGTTTTTCTTAATTCTTCAATAACATCATCAGTTAAAATCATAGAAATTCTTTCATTTGTTTCAACCAATGATTCAGCACTTCTATATTGTAATGCTAAGAAATCAGACATTCTCATTGGTTCTATAACTGTGTATAGAGAGTCTGTTTTTGGATATTGCATTACTATATCTTGTTTTGGAGTTAATCTTAATTTTTTTTCTTTATTTTCGCTAACAATTTTTCCGAATAATTGTTCTGGTACTACCAAACCAGGTAAATCAACTATATATTTTATTTTATATGCATTTTTTGTTTTGATATTTTCTTTGATTAAAATAGGTAATAAATTTGTTTCTACAATTTCTATTTTTTTAATTATACCGATATCATAAAATTTATCGTCTAATTTCATTTGAACTTTGTCGTCAGAATGTAGAACAGACATTTTATCTTGTTCTGGAATATAGATAGTTTTTTCACGAGGTGGAGTGATTTCTAAAAATTGTTCACCAATGATACCTGATTGTTGGATAGATATTTCAGATGCTTTTGGAATATCTATGTTTGGTTCTGTAATAACAAATTTTACTTTAACAGAATTGCCTTCAGGTTTAACGATAGGTGAAACTTCTTCCACTTGGCCGATTCTTACACCCATCATTTGAACACCACTACCAGCGCGCATTCCGTTAACGTCTTTAAAATCAATGCTTATTCTATCTGCGCTTGATATTGCTTTACCTTTTACCCACATTACTGTGAGAATTAATATAATTATTGCTGATACAGCTAATATTCCAACTTTAAATGATGATGTGATTTTCATAGTTATCCTCGCCTCAATAACATTTTACAATAAAAATTTAAAAACCAGAAGCAGCTATCTTCATTGGTCCTTCTATTGCTGCTGATACAAATTGTTTTGTGTAAGGATTATCCTGTTTCAATAAGTCTTCAGGTGTTCCTCTAAATACAATGTGTCCATCATAAAGCATAATAACTTTATCTGAACATCTTGTAATTGTTGACATTTGGTGTGTTACAACAATTGATGTTGCTTTTGTTTCTTCACGCAAACGTAAAATATAATCTTCGATTACAGTAGATGCAACAGGGTCTAAACCTGCTGTTGGTTCGTCATATAAGATAAATTGAGGTTTTGTTATAATTGCTCTTGCCAAACTAACTCTCTTTTGCATACCACCTGATAATTCGTGTGGAAATTTATCTTCTATATCTGCTAAACCTACTGTGTTTAAACTTTTCTTTACTAATTCTTTTAATTCCTCTTGGGTATATTTGCCTCTGAATTCTTTTCTTTCTTGAAGCGCAAAAGAAATATTATCAAATACATTTAATGAATCAAATAAAGCTGAATATTGGAAAACCATAGCTATATCACCATCATCAATATTTATTGCACCTGAATCAGGAGTTAATAACCCACAAAGAAGTTTTAAAATTGTACTTTTACCTGAACCACTAAAACCTACAATAGAAAGTACTTCACCTTGTTCAACAGTAAAAGATATGTTATCTAAAACTTTTCTTCCATCAAATTCTTTTGTTAAATTTTCAACTTTTATTGACATAATAACCTTCTTCTAATTAAAAATAGAAAGCAACTGCAAAAATACAGTCTATAATTACAATGGCTACAAACGACCAAACAACGGCTTTTGTTGTTGCAATACCAACACCTTTTGCCCCGCCTTTTGCATCATAACCACAACTTGAGCTAATTAAACTAATTGCTCCACCAAAGCAAGCTGCTTTAAACATCATTATATTAATATCTCTAATATAAAGTCCTTGCCAAACTGATGTAACGTAGCAAAGCCAAGTAACATCTTTAGCTGACATCATTGAAATTAAGCCCCCTGCTAAAATTCCAAAAGTTGTAGCAAGGATAACAACAAATGGCATCATAACAAAACCAGCTAATACTCTTGGTAAGAATAAATATTTGAAAGGCGAAACTTTTAGAGCTTGCATAGCATCTATTTGTTCTGTAACTCTCATTGTTGCAAGTTCACTGGCTTGAGCAGAACCTATCATTGAAATAATTGCAAAACCTGACATAATAACGCCAATTTCTCGAACCATAGTTAAAGCAACCATTAATCCGATATAATCTTTGCCACCTTGTTTTACCATTTCAGGTGCTACCTGCATTGCTAAAATGATAGCCGTCATTCCAACAATAGAAAGTGTTATAGGCAATGAATCAACTGCAAATTTTGAAGCTTGTTCAAAAAACTGTTTTCTATTGATTTGCAATGTAAGTAAATATTTCATTACTTCATAAAATCTATAACAAATATCACCAAAAGTTTCAAAAAATTCTCTTACGTGTCTTAAAAACATAAGAGTTAACTGATAAGTAATAGTTTGCTTTAGATATAGTCTTACATTTGCCATATATCTATTTTACAATAAACTTATATTTTTTCAAAAAGAATAACTATTTGTTTTCAGTTAAAAAACATCTTACATAGTGATTTGGGGCCATTTCTTTTAGCTCAGGTGAACATTCTTTGCATTTATCCATAACGTAAGGGCAACGACTTTGGAATTTGCAACCTTTTGGTAATTCTCTTACCGAAGGTGCTTCTTTATGTTCAATTTTTCTTTCTTTCTTATTTTCAGATATAACAGGAACAGCGTCTAAAAGTATTTGAGTATAAGGGTGTTTGTGATTATCAAACAACTCATCTTTTGTAGCTAATTCAACAATTTCACCTAAATACATAACAGCAATTCTATCTGAAATATATTTAACAACACTTAAATCGTGTGAAATAAATAGCATTGTTAAATTAAGATGATCTTTTAAATTTAGTAATAAGTTAATAATTTGCGCTTGGATACTAACATCTAAAGCGCTAACTGGTTCATCTGCAACTATAAATTGTGGGTTTAAAATAATAGCTCGAGCTATTGCTATTCTTTGTCTTTGACCACCTGAAAATTCGTGAGGATATCTTGTTAAAACTTCCTCTTTCATACCAATTAAATCAATAATTTTTTTGATTGTTTCATCTATTTCTTTTTTGTCTTTGATTCCATTGATTATGAAAGGTTCTTTCAAAATATCATATATTTTCATACGAGGATCTAAACTCATATAAGGATTTTGAAATATTAATTGTGCAGATTTTCTGAAGTTTTTTAATTCTGATTTTTTCTTTTTAAGAATATCTTCATTATTAAAAATCACCTCGCCGGAAGTTGGGGTAATAAGCTTTAAAACACAATTGCCTAAAGTTGATTTGCCACTACCAGATTCACCAACTAAACCTAAAATCTCATTTTCATAAATTTTTAAATTGACATCATTTAAAGCATAAACATAACCTTTTACAGTATTAGTTATTCCATCTGTAACAGGATAGTGCATATTTAAATTTTTAATATCGAATAAAGTTTTCATAGAATTAATTATACAATATTTTTTCATTTTTAAAATTAGACTAAGTGAGAAATTTTATAAAAAAGTCTTATGTATAAAGTTGTTTCTTAATTAAAATAAATTGCTAAGGTGTATATTAATCTTTAGATTAATAAATTTAAACCCTTAGAGCATATCCCACTATGAAAATGTTCCCTAAAATTATTAATAGGGAAAAAGGGATATAGCTTTGGCAGATATAGATTTTACAAAAAAATATACTAATAAAGCAAATGAGTTTTTTGAAAAAGCAGAAGCTTTTATGCAAGAGGAAAACTATAAATTTGCTGTTGAAAATTATTTGCAGGCTATTTTGTTAAATAAAAATAACCCTGATTTTTATGTTGGAATTGCTAAAGTTTATAAAAATTTAAAAAATTATGAAAAAGCTATTTCTTATTTGAAAAAAGCTGAAAAATTAGATAATGAAAACCCTAATATAAAAAAAGAATTATCTAAATGTTATATTTGCGAAGAAAATTATTGCCAAGGTATTCAATATCTTGTTAAGGCAATAAGATTAGAACCTGAAAATGTTGATAATCAACTTCAATTAGCAATGTTGCATGAAATGATTGAAGAAGATGATATGGCTTTAATGATTTATCAAAAAATTATTGAGACAAATCCAGAATATATTCGTGCTTATATTCAAAAAGCTACATTGTATATGCATCAAGAAGATTATCTAAATAGTGCAAAAATGTTTAAAACTGTTATTAAACTAAAACCGGATTATTATCGTGCTTATTTGGCTTTAGGTATTTGTTATGATAAGTTGAAAAATAAGGTTGGAGCAAAAAGATTTTATAAAAAATATTTGAGTTTGAATGAATTAGCACCAAATTATTATGATATTACCCAAAGAATTTCAAATTTATCAATAGAAAAAGAATCTGCCATTGAATTAAGAATAGTTTAATTCTTGCAAATGGTTATGAATAATGCTATTTTTTATAAAAATAGGATTGTTTGATGACTAAAAAATATTGTATTTCTGGTTATTATGGATTTGATAATTTTGGAGATGAAACTATCTTAAAAATTTTGGTGGAAAATTTAAAAAAGTTTGATTCTCAAATAACTGTTTTTTCATCAAACCCTTTAAAAACAAGTAAGAATTTAGAAGTAAATAGTGTAAAATCTTTTGACTTAAAAGGTGTAATAAAATCGTTAAAAGCTTCTGATTGCTTGGTTTCTGGTGGGGGCAGCTTGCTGCAGGATGTTACCAGCAAAAAAAGTTTGATTTATTATTTAGGTGTAATATTTTTAGCTCAATTATTTAAGAAAAAAACAATAATTTTTGCTCAAGGTATTGGACCAATTAATGATAATTTTTTACAGAAAATAACTAAAATTTTACTAAAAAAAGTTGATTATATTTCCGTTCGTGATGAAAAAAGTTTAGCTTTACTAAATACTTGGGGAATTAATGCGAATTTGTGTTCTGACCCTGTTTGGAATATCGAATTAAAAAAAGTGGAAAAAACTGATAAAATTGGTATTCAATTAAGAGATTTTTCTTTGTTGAATGATGAGTTTCTTATAAATTTAGCTGAGAATATAAATAAAAATTATTCAGATAAAGAAATTTTGATTTTATCTTTGCAAAATAAATTAGATTTAGATGTATGCAATAAATTCAGTGATATTTTAAAAGGAATTAATTCTAAGATTAATTGTAAGGTTGTTGAAAATACTTCAAACGAAGAAGTTATAAATATAATTAGTTCTTTAAATACATTAATTGCAATGCGTTATCACGCTTGTTTAATAGCTATAAAATCGCAAGTGAAATTGTTGCCAATTAGTTATGATATTAAGGTGGAAAGTCTTGCTAATTTGTTCGATTTAAAATCATTAAGTTTAGGTGATTTAGAACAAAATAATAAAGTTTTTGATGCATTTGTGAAATCGCAAATAATTTATGATGAACTAAAAATTAAAAATCAAAATTTAAAGTTTGATGATATTTTTAATTCTGTTAGCTAAATATATTGTTTTTTGTTTGAGTTTTTCTTCTTTAGTTTCAGGTTCTTCGTTATAGCCTAATAATTCACCTGCTTTTGCAATGGTTTCAGGGAAGTTTTTAGATAAATTCATCATTCTATATTTAAGTTTAAATAATTTTTTTTCTGGGTGTTTAAATGAAGTCATTAATGAGTTTGTTTCTGCAACTAATTCTGATAATCCATTTGAGTGGGAAGTACTTTCTGGCAAGAAGTAATGAGTAAGATCTTTTATAATTTCAGGATTTTCTTTTTTGAAAATTTCTACTTCTTTTTTATAAATTTCTATTAATTCTTTATTTTTAGAAACTTCTTTTTCTTTGTTTTTTTTATGTCCTAATTCGTGTGATAGAATACATTGATCGTTATTTGTTCTAACGTGTCTTAAAATAGTATCAATATTTGAATCTTCTCCATCATCAATAAGTTCTACTTCGAAACAATTTTCAATATCTAAAATTAAATCGGCAGGTAAAGTTTTTAAAAAATTAATAAGGTCATCTGTTCTTTTCTTTTTACTTTTTATTGAAGGGAAAAAATATTTTTTTGTGCCGTCAGGCATTAATATATTTACTTTTGTGTCGTTAATTAATAATTTTTCAAATTCGACTTTGTATTTTTTTCCGTTAATTGTTGTTATAGATGCAGTTGGTGTTCTTTTCCAGGTTCTATTTGTATTTAATAAATAATCGCCATTTTCATCTAAAATTTTATAACTGTATTCATAGCTTTCAACTTTCCCAAAAATATTTTGTTTTTCTGAATAATGTCTTATAGTTGTTTTTCCGTTTTGAGTAAATTTTTCATCATAAGAAGTGATGTTTCTTTTTTGTGTAACTTTACTTATGACTGTGCCTTGTGGCAAGTTGTTTTCTTCTATTTTTTTATCTAATTGATTACTTTTTATAAGGTTTATAAAATCCATATCTTCTGGATAGTTTTTAAGTGTATATTTTGTTGTTTCGTAAGCGTTGGTTAAAACAGAAGACATTCTTGTAGATGTAATTTCGCAAGGTTCTTTATTCTCGTCACAAGAAAGTATTATTTCTGCTCCACAGTCATTTGCATCTTGATATATAAAGTTTATTTTTGTTTGGTCTATGTTATTTGAAGACATATTTCCTTCATCTTGAAATTCGTATCGGGTTTTTGTAATACTTCCATCACTTTTTAAAAGAACAATTCTTGCGACTTCGCTTCCATTCTCATTTTTTATTTTCTTTTTTGCTACAAATTGATATTCATTGAAAGGTTTCAACTCTTCAAAGAATATTTTGTAATCATTATCAATTTTGTTCAATAGATTTTCTTGCAACATTTTAACATCGATTTTTCTGATATTTGATTCTTTAATATCGTTCATTAATTTATTTAACTGTTCTTCTGAAAAGAATGCATTTCCATTTCTATCTGTGGTTGTTGAAAGTTGCCTTTGGATTTTATTAAGTCTTTCTTCATCATCATTACCTTTAAATGAAAAAGAATCAACGTAAGGCGTTTTATACAACGTGTTTTGTTGTATTGATTTTTTAGGTAATATTATTGGGGTATTTATTGCATTAATTTTCATTTAAGTTTGCTTTTTCTTCGTCTGTTAAAAGGTAAGTTGCTTGGAGTAGGTTTCTTTTTTTGTCTATTTTTGTTATTAAGAATTGGCTATTTTTATTGAGTAAGTATTCGTTTTCTTGATATCTTATTTGATCGATATTAAGAACATTATCTATATCAATGTATTTTGCGCCTTTAGGAAAATTTATAATCATAATAGGCATATTTTTACTTTTGAAATCTTTTGGTGTTTCAGTATTTGTTGATGTTGAAACAAAAGATTTATCAGTAAAAATATCACCAACTTTACCTATATCTTTTAAAGGTAGGTGCATTGTTCTAAAAAGTGTTCTGTCTTTATCATTTATATTGTGTTTTTTATTGTCATTAAAAATATTGGTAAGAGTCTTTATTAAAAATTCAGTTTTTCTAATTGAGTCAATATCTCTTCCCCAATATTCATCATTTCTTAGTTTTGAAGTTACATAAATTGAAGACATTTTATATTCTTTAAGGGCGGATAGGTCATCAGACGAATAAGTTTTTGTTAATTCGCCTTTTGAATTATATATATTTGTTGTTTCTTCTTCTATATCGTGAATATAAAGTTGTTTGATATTAAAGTCTTTATCGTGTGTATAGGCAAAATGGTGAGATGGCATATTTTGGCTTTTTGGACAAATGTTACCCCAAGTTCTTGTGTTTGAGATATATCCTCTATAAATGATATTTGCATCTTGATTTTTTATTATTGATTTGATTAGATTTTTGTTTCTTGCTTCATTTATTGTTTGTTTTGGCAAGGAGAGATTATAACCAGTTACATAACCTAAATTGTATTTAGATGGTTCTTGGTCTTTTTCAAAAGTTTTTATGTTTATTTTTTTGCTTTCTCTTTTTGGTAGAGAAAATAATTTTATGCCGTTTACTTTCATCTGTTAGTCTTCTTGAATTAATGTTAAATGTACGTTGCTTCCGTTAGTGTTTGTAATTAAAAATTTAGAACCTTTATCAAAAAGAATTTCTTCTTCTCTACTTCTTCTGTTTTTTAGATTAAATAATTTATCTACATTAAGAAAAGTTTTTCCTTCAGGAACGGTAATAGTTAAAAAGGCTTTGCTTTTGTCATAATGAAAACTATTAGCTACAGTTTCACTTGTAGTTGCTGAAAGGAAAGAGGGTTCTTCATAGATATCTCCTTTTTTACCCATTTGTTTTGGTGAAAGGTGAGAGGTTCTATACATAATCATATCTTTTGGGGCTTTGTGTAGTTTGTATTTGTCTGCAAAAGTTTTGTTTAAACTATCTAAAAATTCATTATTATCAAATTTTTTGCCGTCTCTTAAGCGTGCGTGAAAATATCCTGAATTGTATTTATATGCTGAAACACCTCTTAAATGTTCGGGTGTGTATTGTGTTATATAATTACCTTCATTATCATAACGAGTAAGATTTTCACTATTTATATCAAATACATAAATTTCATCAATTTTGTCATCTTCATCATAGAAAAAATTTGCATAAGCTAAAGGTTCATTTAAATCTTCTTTTTTGCAAAATAAATAAGTTACTTGGTTTTTATCTTTTTGCAAGAAAAGGTGCGCAATATCTTCATCTCTCTTTATTTTTTGTAGTAATTTTTCTTCTATTGATTTTGGTTTTTGTAATAAAACTTGTGCTTGTCCAATAGTAGAAGAACTATCAAGTGAGGACTTTTTGTCTTGTTCACTTGATAGTTTGGTTGGAATTGAATCTTTTTTATTTATCCCTTTGTAAGATATTGGATAAATGTTTTTTATGCTCTCTATCTTCATATTCTTTTTAAATATGGAGATAAAATTTTTTGCTATTTTTTATCTTGAGTTTCAAAAAACTTTATAATTTCTTCAATGTGATCATCAACATCTACTTTTTCCCAATATTTAATTACGTTTCCATTTTCATCTAAAATGAAAGTAGAACGACTAATGTGTTGAACATCTTTATGATGGTCTTTAAATGCGTCTTTTAATTTGTGATTAATATCTGATAACAATGGAAAGTTTAGATTGTGTTCTTTCCAAAAGTCTTTATGAGTTTTTGTATCATTGTGGCTAACTCCAATAACTTTTGCATAGTGTTTTAATTTATCTAAGGCTTCTTTAAATTTGTGTGCTTCTTCTGTGCAAACAGGGGTATCATCTTCGGGGTAAAAATAAACAATAATTTTTTCACCTTTAAAATCGCAAAGTTTATATTCTTTTTCTTTGCCGTTTTCATCAATTCCGTTTAGTTTAATGTCTAAATAATGCATATAAATCTCCTTTTTTTGAATATTACAAAAGAAATAAAAAAGAGTTATTCGCAAATGAAAAAATTTCAAGGCTAATCTTGGCGAAATGTAAAAAATAATTTAAAAATGAAACTTTATTTTTTATTTTTTGTCTTATACGTAGAGGAGGGTAAACAAAAAGCGAAATTTATATTATAATGAAGAAAATCGAGGAGTAAGTTGTGAAGAAAAACTTAAGAAATTTATTTGTATTTACATTAACCTTATTAATAACAGCAGTTACTTGTTGTAAAAGTAATATTGCGAATGCAGAATCAGAAGCTGCATTGTATGATATGGTTTGGAAGTTAGTTAATACAAGATATCTTGACCAATCAAATAATGGTCAAAATTGGTATAGATGGCGTCATAAATATGATGA
>JAZSQW010000140.1:0-6297 GCA_045538205.1 Candidatus Avigastranaerophilus sp.
AATATTTAGATCTTTCTCCTAAATTTCTTCCAAAAACATCATCTGAAAATTTTTAAATATAATTTAAAATCTCAGTTAAATTTTTATTATCAATAATTATATTTGCATGTTCTTTTACAACAGGTTTTGCACAGAAAGCAACTTTGTTTTTAGCGTATTGGAACATGCTTAAATCATTAGCACCGTCACCTATTGTGATGGTGTCTTCTTCTGAAATATTAAATATGTTTTGTAATCTTTTTAGCATTTTACCTTTACTATCAGAAAACATCATTTCTCCGCCAACTAAGCCAGTCATTACGCCGTTTTGAAAGTGTAATATATTAGAGAATTGTGCATCGTATCCTAATGCCTTTTGTGCAGGTATTGTTGCAGTTTCATATCCACCAGAGAAACAAACAACTTTGTATCCCATGTTGTGAAGTTCATAAATAGTTTCTTTAGCACCTTTTGTATATGGCAAATTTGAGCATATATCTATAATTTTTTCTTCCTTTGCACCTTTTAATAAAGCAACGCGTTTAGTTAAACTTTCAAAAAAGTCTATTTTCCCTTCCATTGCCTCTGTTGTTATTTTTTTCATTAAAGGTTCTATATTATATTCTTTTGCTATAAATTCTAAAGTCTCGCCTTCCATTAAGGTTGAATCAAAATCAAATACTGCTAATTTCATTATTTTTTCCTTTACAACTTTTATTTCATTATATTGTTAATTACTAATAATCTCAATAGTTTTTACCCTGTAAAATCAAGTCAAGTATGTAAAAATTTTATTTAAAGTGGATAAAAATTTGTATTTTTGATATGTTTTTGTTATAAGTTAAATTGGAAAGATAAATGTTCAGAAAAAGGAGTAATAATGGGTTTACCAAATGTAGCATATTTTTCAATGGAAATAGCAATTGATCAGTCAATTCCAACATATTCAGGTGGGTTAGGTTTCTTAGCAGGTTCACACATGCTTTCTGCTGGTTACTTACAAATGCCTATGGTTGGTGTGACTATGATGTGGTCTTATGGTTATTATAATCAAAGAATTGACCAAGAAGGTAATGTTGAAGTTGCTTATATTAGAAAATATTTTGACTTTTTAACAGATATTAATGAAACTGTTGAAGTTGATGTTTTTGGTGAAAAAGTTAAAGTTAAAGCTTATAAATTAGAACCAGGTATTTTTGATACATGTCCTGTTTACTATTTAACAACAGATATTGAAGAAAACTCAGAATGGGCAAGATCTATTTCTCATAAATTGTATGATGGTAATGAAAAAATAAGAATTGCTCAAGAAACAGTTTTAGGTATTGCAGGTATTAGATTGCTTCAAAAAATTGGATACAAATTCGATTGTGTCCACTTGAATGAAGGTCATGCTCTTCCTGCTGCATTTGAATTATTAAATCAGTTTAATGGTGATTTGGCTAAAGTTAAGGAATTAGTTGTATTTACAACTCACACTCCTGTATCTGCTGGTAATGAAGTTCACTGGGTTGATACTTTATTAAAAGGTGGTTTCTTTGCAGGACGTTCAAGAGAAGAAGCTGTTCAATTAGGTGGCGAACAATTCTCTTTAACAGTTGCTGCTTTAAGAATGTCAAGATTAGCTAACGCTGTATCTCAATTACACGGTTTAGTTTCTAACAAAATGTGGAGTTGGGTAGAAGGCAGATGTCCTATCAGAGCTATCACTAATGCTGTAAATCTTCACTATTGGCAAGATGATAGAATGAAGACTGATAATCTTGAAGCTTTATTAGAAGCTAAAAAAGAAATGAAAAAAGAAGTATTTGAATACATTGCTCATACAGTAGGTAAGAGATTTGATCCAAATGTTCTTACTATTACTTGGGCAAGAAGATTTGCTGACTACAAACGTGCTTGGTTAATCTTCATGGACGAAAATAGAATTCTTAAACTATTAAATGAAAATAAAGTACAACTTATTTTCGCTGGTAAATTCCACCCAGATGATGTAAGTGGTAAAGAAATGTTCAATAAAATCTTAAGAAGTTCTTATTCTATGAAAAACGTAGTTGTTTTAACTGGTTATGAATTAGAATTAAGTGGTAAATTAAAACGTGCTTCTGATATTTGGTTGAATACTCCATTAAGACCATTCGAAGCTTCTGGTACTTCTGGTATGTCTGCTAATGCTAATGGTGCATTACACTTATCAACATTTGATGGTTGGACAGTAGAAGGTACATTCCCAGGAATCAATGGTTATACAATTGAATACCCTGGCTTAGATGATAATATCCCTTGGGATCAAAGACATAGAAAAGATTATGAATGTATGATGGATATTATTGAAAATCAAATCATTCCTACATACTATGATAATCCAACTCAATGGGCTATTATGATGCGTCAAGCTATTAGAACTGCAGAAGCATTCTTTAACTCTGACAGAATGGTTGTTGAATATTACAATAGATTGTATAAACCAATCGCTCACGCAGCTGATGAAGGTGGTGTATCTGGTCAAGAATATTCTGCAGCTACAAAACCACCAGCAGATGATGCTTGGACATTCTCAAATATTAAATAATTTTATTTACATATTTAAAAAAAGGACTTTTTATAAGTCCTTTTTTTTGTTCTAATATACTTATGAAAAATCAATTGAGACAAAAAGCTAAAGAAATTAGAAAAAGTTTAGATGTTGAAAGTTTCAGCAAACGAGTTAATCAACATTTATTAAATTCTGATATTTATAGAAATGCAAAAAATATATTGTGCTATTATTCAATTGGGTCAGAAGTTTGTACTCATTCTCTTTTTGAAGATAAAACTAAAAATTGGTTTTTGCCAAGAATTAATGGTGATTATTTAGATGTTTGTTCTTATTCAAAAGATTTAATTTGTAAAAATAATTTTAAAGTTTTAGAGCCTAATACAAAAGTTATTGATGATTTATCAATTATTGATTTAATTATAATTCCGTGTGTCTGCGCAGATAAGAATGGCTATCGTTTAGGCTACGGAAAAGGCTATTATGATAGGCTTTTAAAACAATTTGATAAAAATGTAAAAAAAGTAATTTTAACTTATTCTGATTTACTTTTCGATAGTGTTTATCCTGATAATTTTGACGAAAAAGCGGATATTGTGATTTCAGATAAAGATGTGTATATAATATAGCTTAATATATTTGTCTTGTTTGTTTTTTAGAGTAAAATTATAGTATGTAGATTATATTGGGGAATATCATGGAATTTTTCAGAGAAAATAAGAAAGCTATAATTTTGACAATACTTATTTGTTTTTTAATTTGGACATTTGGTTCAATGTTCTTTATGCTATTTTAAATCTTAATTGGAGATTAAATGCGTATTAGAGTGAGGGTAATTACATTATTATTTTTATTTGTAATGGCAATGTTTAATTTGTCAGTAATTCCTGATGCTTATGCAAACACTCAACAAGCAAATAGAATAGAAGCGCAAAGAAATAAAATTAGAGCTCAAATAAATCGTTTACAACGTTTAGAACGTCAAGAAAATAATAAACTTACTCGTAACCAACAAAAGTTAGAAAACAATCAAGAAAAGCTTCGCAAATCACAAGATTTGTATAATAAAAAACAGTCAAATATTTCTAAATTACAAAGAGATTTAGCTTCTTCTTTAAATCAATATAATGAAAGGCAAAGAGCTACTGCTGAAAGAATTAGATTTATTTATAAGACTAAAAGTACTTTGATTTTAGATTTATTGTTTTCAACAAGTAATATAACTGATTTTATGGATAGAATTTACTATCAAAATCTTATTATTCAATCTGATAAAAAGAAAATGCAAGCTTATAGAGAAGAAGCAAGACAAATTGCCGTTTTAAAGCAAAAATTAGAAGTAGAGAAACGTGAATTATCAGGCATAATAAGAGTAATTGATAAAGAAAATTCAAAAATCAAATCTACAATTAGCCAAAATCGTAAGATGATTGAAAAAATTCAAAAAGACAAGAGCGCATATGAACGTTCTGAACGTGAATTAAAACGTCAATCTGATAGTTTGGCTAATATAATTTCTAAATCCACTAAAAATAGTGGTGTATCAGTTGGTGGTGGCTTTATTATGCCAGTTGCAGGTAGAATTTCTTCACCATTTGGTTGGAGAACTCACCCTATATTTAAATCAAGAACATTCCATTCTGGCATTGATATTGCAGCACCAATGGGAACACCAATCAAAGCAGCAAATGCAGGGAAAGTTATTTATTCTGGTTGGTATGGTGGATATGGTCGAGTTGTTATTTTAGACCATGGTTCTTGTACAGGACAGCCAACAACTACCTTGTATGCGCATCAATCTAAACAAAAAGTTACTGTTGGTCAAAATGTTGTTAGAGGTCAAATTATTGGTTTAGTTGGTTCAACTGGTTATTCAACTGGTCCTCACTTGCATTTTGAAGTTCGTATTAACGGAAAACCAAGTAACCCTAATAATTACTTATAAGGAAAACCATCGTGAATTTTAAGAAAATATTAGTAATATCTTTTATATCTATAATAGTTGCAGGTGCACAAGTAAAAGCTGATGTGTATCCTGAAATGAGAATGAACCCACTTTATTCATCTTTAAATCCTTTTAATATTGCTTTAGATGAAGATGAACAAGAGGAAAAAGAAACACTATTTGGTCTTTTCAAAAAAAAGAAAACAGAGAAAGCTAATAAGTCTTATAAAACTCCTGATAGAAAAAATAGAAATTACTATTATGACGACTTAAAAGATGATAAAGATGATTATAAAATTGATGATGAAGAGTTTTTAAAACAATTAAATAAAGATTATTATGAAGATTTAGAGGAAGAAGAAAAGAAATTTGTTCGTCCAAAGAAGAATTCTGACTTGGTTAAAGAGCTTGAAAAAGAACAAAGAGAAAAAGAAAAAGCTTTACTCCCTCAAGAAGAAAAAGTTCCATTGAAAGAACGTTTAAAATTTTGGAAAAAGAAAGATGAAAACAAGGCTGTTGATCATCCTGTAAATGATAATCCTGATGTTGAAATTTCTGTTGATTATATGCAATATTATCCAGAAAAATACGAAGTTGAAGCTGTTGGTAATGCTAAAGTAAATTTCAAAAATATGGATTTAATTTTGAATGCTAATACAATTACATTTAATTATGATAGAAATATCTTAAAAGCTAAGGATAATGTAATTCTTTATAGTCCAGAATCAATTACAGAAGGTGACTTTATTCGTTTAGATTTAAATAAGCCACTTGGTTTTATTGAAAATCCTAAAACAAAAACTGATGATATTAAGTTAATAGCAAAAGAAGCGAATATTTTTTCTGACAGAATTGAGCAAAATGACGGTATTGCTAAAATTATGAAAGAAGAAGTTATGAAGTTTGGTACAACTTCTTTTGCTGGTTATGTTGATAAAGGCCACGTTTTAACTAATAGAATGAATAAAAATACTAAGCCAATTGAATCTGGTGTTTATTCTTTAAAAGCAAAAACAATTTATATTGATTCAAAAGAAGATCATGATGTTATTACCTTCAAAAATGCTGATTTATACTTAAAAAATAGACGTGTTGCAATAATTCCTTCTGCAAAACTTGTAACAAATAAAGATCATTCGAGTATTGAATCTAATATGCCTGAAATTGGTGCAACAAGTATGTTGGGTACTCACTTTGGTCCTGGTGTTGTGTTAAATGTACCTGGTGGTTCAACTTTAAAATTAGCACCAATTGTTACTTATACTGATGATAAATTAGGTTTTGGTGGTATTGCACGTTTTAGAAATGAACATAATATGACTGAGGTTGCTTATGGTACTTCTAAAGACAATTTATTAATTCGTGGTCGTCATCAAATTGCTCCTGGTTTGAGATTGACTTATTCTAAATATACTAACCAAAACGAATGGTTTATGGGATATAGAAAGCCTAAATATTCTGCCGAATTAAGTTATAGACGTAATGATTATGTTGAAGATTTAGGTCTTCATTTCTCGCAAATGTATACTGCAGGTGCTTTTGTTGATTATGCATATGTTAATGGCAGAGAAATGGATTTTAGAGATGCAGAAGGTCGTTTTAGATGGATGACTCAATCTTTTAAACCATTCTATAATTTTACCAATAAAGAAGGTACTGTAAATGTTAATGCTGGTCTTGTAGCTCAAACTGCTGCAACTGCATACACTACAGGTGATGTTCATGGATTATTCAGAATTGGTCCTGCTTTAAGTACTACTGTTGGTCCTTGGCAACAATCTTTAATATACTTTCAAACAGCTTCTGCTGGCGAATCTCCTTTTGAATTCGATAGATA
>JAZSQW010000030.1:0-5301 GCA_045538205.1 Candidatus Avigastranaerophilus sp.
TATATTTACAAATCGCAAAATATACAAAATACAACATATATATTATTCATTAATATTCGATAAAAATTTATAATTAAAATAAAAAGGAGAAATATATGAGTATCGACACTTTACAAGCAATAACAACAATTTTCTCTAAAAAATACAATAAAGGGAAATTAGGCTTATTTGTACTAATAAATATCTTCATACTTTTAATTAATTTAATAATTGGAGCATTCATAGACCTTATTGATGAAAATCTTGCTTTTCTATTTACAGTAACGATTATTGCGATACAAATAATTTACGCCTTTGGTTTTTTCACAAAATCAAATCATAATGCAATTAAATTACAAAAAAATATATTCCCTCCATTTTACAAGCAAACAATAAACTCTTTTTTACTGGGAATAAAATGCATAATAGGCTATTTGGGATTAATAATTATTTTTTTCGTTCCAGTATACATACTGGTAATGACAAGTCAAAAAATATTCACTTCACAAAACCCAATTGTTGGAATAATCTGCTTATTGCCAATGTTCTTTATACTATATTATGCGTTTTTCACAATACCAATAGCCGAATTGACTTTTTACAACACGCTTAAACTAACATCTTTCTTAAACATAAAAAGCGCAATACAAAAAATAAAAGAATACAAAAAAATAATTTTTGATTTAATTTGTAAAAGAATTTGTTTATCATTCTTTCTTTCAATAGCAATAGGCATAATAGGAATAAGCATAGCAAAAATATTAACAACTTATTTTAATAAAACACCAGAAGACATAGAAATAATTAAGATTACAACAGAAATTATTTACACATTTATTTTCTCTGTAATCATGGTAGAAGTAAATGGTCAAGCAGGACGTTTGTTATTCTTTGAAGAAAATAAAAAAGAAATAGCAAAAGCATAAATTATAAAATAACAAAACAAAAAGGTGGGTTTTAAACTCACCTTTTTTTAATTAAAATTATTTGCTACTATCCAAGCAGTTGACCAACAACTTTGCAAATTATATCCACCAGTATACGCATCTACATTTAAAACTTCGCCTGTATAATACAAACCTTTAACTATTTTAGATTGCATTGTTTTAGAATCAACTTCATTCAAATCAACTCCACCGGCTGATACTATTTCAGAGTCTTTTACCCTGCCTATAGCGGACAATTTTAACTGAGTTAAAGCATTATATAATATTTCTTTTTCAACTTTCTTTATTTGAGATACTTGCTTATTTCCATCAATTTTAATTACTTTTAAAATTTCAACAATAAAACTTTCAGGAGCAAACTTGCAAAATAGATTTTTAATAGTTTTCTTTGAATTACTTTTAATTTCTTGTTCTAAATCATCAATAGATAAATCAACTAATTTTAAAGTTATATTTAATGGTTTATCAAGACTAATTTCCTCAAAAGCAGATAAAGCAGAAAGCTTAAATATTACAGGACCTGTAATAAACTTATGCGCAAAAAGCAAATCACCATTTACACAATGTTTTTTCTTTCCTATTTGTATTTGAGCTTCAACATTTGAAAAACTCAAACCAGAAAGATTATACAAATATTTTTCTTTGATATCTAAACTACACAAAGAAGGTTTTACATCTATTACATTATGCCCCAAACTCTTTGCAAGCTCAAAGCCATTTCCCCTGCCACCTGTTGAAATAACAACGCAATCAAATTCATATTTATCATTAATAATGAACTTTTCATCAATCTTTTTTATAGAAAGAACTTTTTCTTTTTTTAGCTCAAAATTATCAGTAGTCAAATGTTTTTGCAATGTCTGAATAACAACCTTTGAACTATCAGATGTTGGAAAAACTCTATTATCTTTTTGAACATAAGTTTTAACACCTAAATCTTTAAAAAGCTCACGAGTTTTTTCAACACCAAACCTTGAAAAAACAGATAACAAGAATTTTTCACCACGAGGATAATTTTTAACAAAATCAAACACATCAAGATTATTATTCGTTAAATTACATCTACCACCACCTGTTGGCAAAAGTGTTGTAAATGGTTCTTTAATATCGAAAGCTACCACCTTACAGCTCGGATTTTTGCTCAATAAAACAGAGGCAAAGCCCCCTGATGCTCCGCAACCGATTACGGCTATGTTATATATCAATTCTTGTTCCATACAAAAATACGTCATCAAATGTTTCTAATTCTTCGTGTAATTGTAATAAAGATTTACCATACTTTGGATGTTCGTAATCAGGAATTAACTCCAACAATGGAACAAGTGCGAATGCTCTTTCATGCAAATGTTCATGCGGAATGATTAAATCCTTCTCATCAACAATCAAATCTCCATAAAACAAAATGTCTATATCTATATTCCTATTAGAATAACCAGTTTTAGGGTTATCTTCTCTTCCCATTTGTTTTTCAATTTTTTTACACAAATTCAAAAGCTCACGAGGTGGCAATTTTGTTTTAACTTCAATTACTGTATTAACAAACCATTCTAAATCCTTCTGTCCCCAAGGTTCAGTTTCATAAAAAGCAGAAGAACGAACAACTGTTACTTGTTCTGTTGCAGTAAGCATTTTAACTGCTTGTTGTAAATACGCAACCTTATCACCAATATTTGAACCTAAACACAAATACGCTATTGCCATTAGAACCTCTTTAATGCAGTAATCTATTACAGTTATATTCTATTATTTTTTTTAGATTTTTACAAGAATTCTCAACAGATATGACAATATATTTACTTAATATTTGTAATAAAAAACAGGGTTAATGTGTTTAGTAAAAATCGTTTATGCTAAACTTTTGTTATGTTTACAGGATTAATAGAAGAAACAGGGATAGTAAAAAACACTGTAATTTCTAAAGAAGGAATGGAAATTACAATTTCTTGTAATAAAATTCTTGAAGACATAAAATTAGGTGCAAGTATATGCGTTAATGGTGCTTGTCAAACAGTTACAGCATATACAAATAGTGATTTTACAATCCAAGCATCTAACGAAACATTAAAAGTTACAACATTCAAAAATTTAAAGAAAAATGATGTTGTGAATTTAGAAAGAGCATTAACTCTTGAAAAAAGAATTGATGGTCACATTGTTTCAGGACATATAGATTGCACTGCAACTTTTGTAAATAGTAAAAACGATGGGTTCTCCAAAGAATTTTTCTTCAGATTACCTAAAGAATTTTCAAAATACGTTATCTACAAAGGTTCAATTGCAATAAATGGAGTTAGCTTAACTATTGCATCTATAAAAGATGATATATTCTCTGTTGAGCTTATTCCTACAACACTAAAAGAAGTAAATTTATCAAATCTTAAAACAGGTGAAGTGGTTAACATAGAAACAGATTTATTTGCTAAATATGTTGAAAAAATTTTTACTTCAAAAGATAATACAAGTAAAATCAGTTACAGTTTTTTAGAAGAAAATGGGTTTACATAATATGAACGAATTTAAATTTAACACAATCGAAGAAGCTATCGAAGATTTAAGACAAGGAAAACCAGTTGTAATGGCTGATGATGAGGATAGAGAAAATGAAGGCGATGTTATCATTGCTGCAGAATTTGCAACACCTCAAGCTGTAAACTTTTTAATTACAAACTGCCGTGGTGTTTTATGCTTATCAATGACAAAAGAAAGAGCTGATAAATTAAGACTAACTCAAATGGTTACACCAAGCTTAGATCCTTGTGGTACAGCATTTACACAAAGTATTGACGCTACAGAAGAATTTGGAGTTTCAACAGGTGTTAGTGCATACGATCGTTCAAAAACAATTCAAGTTGCAATTGATGACAAAACAAAACCAACTGATTTACTTCGCCCAGGACACGTATTCCCTCTTATTGCAAGAGAAGGTGGCGTATTAGAAAGAGTTGGACACACAGAAGCTTCTGTTGATTTAACACGTTTAGCAGGTTTAAAACCAGCTGCTGTTATTTGCGAAATCGTTAATGAAGACGGAACAATGGCAAGACGTGATGACCTTAGCAATTTTGCTCAAAAACACAATTTAAAATTCGTTACTGTAGCTCAATTAATAGAATATAGACTTAAAAAAGAAATGTTCATTAAACGTGAAGCAGAAGCAAATCTTCCTACAAAATTTGGTGATTTTAAAATTTATGGTTATACAAATACTCTTCACCAAGTTGATCAAGTTGCATTAATTAAAGATGATGGTTCTGACAAAATTCCTATGGTTAGAGTTCACAGCGAATGTTTAACAGGCGATGTTTTTCAATCACAAAAATGCGACTGTCAAAATCAATTAGAAAATGCTTTAAGATTAATTAATGACTATGGCAAAGGAGCTTTAGTATACTTAAGAGGTCACGAAGGCAGAGGAATTGGTTTAGTTAATAAAATAAAAGCTTATGCACTTCAAGAACAAGGTGAAGATACAGTTCAAGCAAACCTTTCTTTAGGTTTCTCACCAGACCTTAGAAACTATGGTATTGGCGCACAAATTCTTAAAGACTTAGGCTATACAAAATTCAAATTAATTACAAATAACCCTAAGAAAATTATTGCTCTTAACGGTTATGGTTTAGAAGTTACAGAAAGAGTTGCTTTAAAACCAGAATTAAATGAATATAACGAAAGATATATTCATACAAAAGTTGATAAAATGAAACACTTAATCGAAATATAAAAATGGCAAACATTACTCTATATAAAGTTGAAGAATATAAAAAAGACTATTTTAAAATCTTTTCTGGCATCTATAACGATTTTCGTTATAGAGCTGCTTCTGATTACAATTTTGAATTAGAACCTTTAAGCTATGAAAACTTTATAAAAAGTATCGAAGGTGGCTTGCTAAAATGCTTAATATTATTTGAAGATGATATTCCTACAAGCTTTTTAGTATACACAACATTAATTTCTGAAGCTTTAGAATTAAATATAATTCACTGTATTGGTTCAGAAAACACTAATGCCAAAAGAAAACTTTTAATCGAAGAATTTTTAAAATTAAACAAAGAACTTACAAAAGAAAAAATTGTAACTTATCCTTTGTTAGGCAAACAAAATACATTTGCAAACGATATAACAACTTTTGGATTTAAAATTGTAAACACATCTGTAATGGCATTTAAACTTACTGATATTAATGCAATTAACAAATTAAAAGAGCTTACTATAGAAAAACTTCCAATGGATTATTCAATAACAAATTGGAGAACAACATATTTTAAAGAAGCTGCCACAATTTTAAATGAAGCATTTAAAAATTCTTCTGACGCATTATTTGATAGTCGTTTTTCAAGCGTAAAAGGTTGCAAAGATATATTAGAAAAAATAA
>JAZSQW010000138.1:0-23997 GCA_045538205.1 Candidatus Avigastranaerophilus sp.
TATAATTAAGCAAACGAGATATCGCGGGATACTCTGCCGAGGTGAAAGATTAAATATCTTTCGACGAGAGGTAAGCCTGGTACAGGCTGCGACAGGGTAAAACACAAAACAACTAAATAGATATCGCGGGATACTCTGCCGAGGAGAAAGATTAAATATCTTTCGACGAGAGGTAAGCCTGGTACAGGCTGCGACAGGGTAGAACACAAAACAACTAAATAGATATCGCGGGATGGAGCAGCCTGGTAGCTCGTCGGGCTCATAACCCGAAGGTCGTCAGTTCAAATCTGGCTCCCGCAACCATTTAGAAGAAGGTTTTTAAGTAATTGAAAGCCTTCTTTTTTATATAGAAAAATTATGAATAGTTCAAAGCTAACTCCCGCAACCAATTAAATAGAAGAAGTCCGAATAGGACTTCTTTTTTTGTTAGCAAAATTATGAATAGTTCACCTACACTTCGTTTCGGATACAAGTTCACAAGGCTCTTTCATCGCCTGTTCATTTTGTAAAAGCTAACTCCCGCAACCAATTAGAAGAAGAAGTCCGAAAAGGACTTCTTCTTTTGTTAATAAACTTTTATTCAAATAACTAAATTGCATATTTTTGAGGGTTGTAGGATTTTACAGTAAGAAGAGAACTGATTCTTCTTAATACAAAAGTCAACTTATTTGTTTTCCATTCAATTTTAGCTTGTGTTTTTTCAACTTTACGCATTAACTTTACATCATTAGGATTGTTTCTTAATTCTTTTTTATAATTATAATTTTCATAATTTAATTTTTCTAAAGACTTTTTTTGTTTTATATCATGAATTTCTTTATACATTTTTATCTTATCAACAAATTTCGCTTCACGAATTTGTGTTTTTATTTCTTCAATTTGTTTATCATAGCCAGCAAAACGAGCATTCAATTCCTCTTCGCTATTAAAATACTGATTAAATGCATTTTGCTCTGCAATATCTTTTTTAGTTTTAAAGAATTTAAATTTTTTATTAGTATCTTCTATTTTTCTTGCAGAATTTAAAGCTTCATTCCCTTCAACTGCAGAAAGATTAGCCTCGATTGATTTTCGCACAGCTTTTTTATCATAATTTTTTTTGATTGGCAAATTATTTTTCATTTCAGGCTTACGGAATTCTTGATAACGAGATTCAAGAGAAATAGCATAACCAAGTAATTCTTTTTGTTTTTCTTCTTTATTCTTTAACAAGGCAATTGGATGATATGTTTGTGGAACATACAACTTATTCTTTTTAACCATTTTATCAATATCTGATAAAATAGGTTTTAATTCTTGTTCTAAAGCGTGTAGTTCCTTTTTATCAACATCTTCTTGTACATATTCTAAATCATAATATCTTTGTAATTTCTCACATAGTTCTTTATCTTCTGTAAATAAATGTTCTTTAGCAAACTTAGTATACTGTTCTATCATATTCGCTGGCATTACAGGAGATTTCATCATTTCATAATTTTCACCATCATAAAATTTGATAATCATTGGTGCTTCTTGTTTATAAATTCTATTTAATAAAATCTCTTTAACAATTTTATTACGATCTGATTGAGGAATACTATTACGCAAAATAGCTTCATCAGCATGATACAACTCATGTTTTAATGTTTCTTTGTATGATTTACAAGTACCATTTATGTATTGTTGAGCATAAAATCTAACAACATGATTATTAGAATTATAATAAGCTAAATCTTTCGTATTATTTTTAGCTGCTTCATCAAGCTCTTTTATTTGAACATTTCCATCAACATCTAACACATATATCTTATCTGCAAAAACAACTTCTAAATCAGGCTTTGTTTCTGGTGTAATTTTAGCTTCTATAAGAAGCTCGTTATATGATTGAGAAATTTCTTCAAATAATTTTTGTTCATCTAAATTTTCATCAACACATACATCGTCTTGTTGATTTATTTTAGCAATAGAAGAAGAATTAAGAGAAATACCTTTTTGCAAAAGAGGATAAGAACCTTGAGACAACACATTAAAAGGATTCAAACCTTTTTCTTCTTTTATTTTCTTTTTATCAACACTTTTTTGAGCAGAAGCAGTCGTACTGGCTGTTGTACTCGCAGTAGTGCTTGCAGTTGTACTCGCAGTAGTGCATGCAGTCGTACTTGCTGTCGTACTCGCGGTCGTACTTGCAAGAGATGATTTCATTGTTCTATTTGAAGTTTCAATTGGGGGGATAGATAAAGTCATTTTTTCTTACTTACATTCACAACACACAACCAATAAAACAACTCAATATAATTAATTTACTTTTTTTAAAAAAAACTTAATCAAAGTTAACAAAGATTTTAATCTTTTAAAAAAAGGGCATTATAATAACATTAAAAGAGGATTATATGAAAAAGATTTTTTATTTACTATTAACACTAATTTTATTTACACCAATAACATATGCTCAAAATATTGATATGAACACGTTTAACAATTTAAAAAGTTTAGGTAATTTACCAAACCTTCAAAATTTTCAACTTCCTGAAAATATAAATGGTCAAAAAATCGAATACCAAGAAATGGAAGATGGTACTCGTATTCCAATAGCAATAGGTGGCAAAAAAATTGAATATTTTAAAAACGAACAAGGCATGTTAATGCCAAAAGCATTTGATGGACAAGAAATTGAATACGAAAAAAATGAATATGGAATTTCCGTTCCCAAAACAGTTGGTGGACAAGAAATAAAATATGAGAAAAACGACAAAGGACTTCTTTTACCAAAATCAGTTGGCGAACACAACATAGATATGGATTTTAATGACATGATTCCAACTAATATGCCTATTTTTTAAAGAAAAGGGAGAAAAAGATGAAAAAGATTTTAATTATATTTGTGGCATTAATTTGTTTTACTCCTATAGTTTTTGCCGAAGATACAGAATATTATAATTTTAATACCCCATTAAAAATGAAAAAAACAAATTTTGATTATCAACCGCCAAGTTCTTTAAAACCAAACGAAAAAGAATTTATACCAACAACTGAAACAAACACGGTGAAAACCCATTTCTCAGTTAATACAGATTCTATGCCAAAAGGAATTTATAGAAATAATTTTGTATACACAAATGGACCTTTAGGCGGACTAAGACCAACACATGTTCCATCTTTTGATACTCAACACGTCCAATATTGACGTATGTATCTTTTAAACTAAAGATAAAAGGGCAGAGTAACAAATGAAAAAAATTATTTGCTTAATTTTTACTATAATATTTTTTACATCAATTTCCTTTGCAGGGAATGTCAAATACGGATATAACGCTAAAGGGCAATATGTACCAACCTCAATAAACGGGAAACGTGTTAAATATGGATACAATGCGAAAGGCGAATATGTACCAACCTCAATAGATGAAGAAAAAATAAAATATGGATATAATGCAAAAGGCAATTATGTCCCTACCTCTGTTGGAAATCAACGCATAAAATATGGCTACAATGCAAAAGGGAATTATACCCCATCTTCTGTTGGTGATAATCGTATAAAATATGGATATAATTCACAAGGCAATTATGTGCCTACATCTGTTGGCAACCAACGTATTAAATACGGATATAATGCTCAAGGCAATTATGTGCCAACAAATATCTCAAATTATTAATTACTCTTAATTAACTACTACAAAAAAGGCTTCTTGAAAAAGAAGCCTTTAAACTTATTGTAATGCACCTGCCATCATATCATATAGCGCAATATAAGCATCTAAATTAATCGGTTTAGTTGTTTTTAGATATTCTTTTGCTAATTTTGACTCTGTCTTCCTTGCTTCAAGTTCACTTTCTGCCAAATAACAACATTCTTTTTTAACATCTGCCATTAATTCTTTTTGTTTATTATCACGAATCACATCATAAAGTGCATTTATAAGAGTTTCATCAGCATCTTGAGGATTTTGTACTATATATTGAAGTGTTTTAACATAAGCAGCCTCAAAAGCACCATTTACTTCTTTAAAAAATTCACCCTGCGAATTAAAATTACCATTTTTTAATAAAGTATGTTTTGAAACATCACTTTCACGAGGAATTTCTCTACCATACTTACTGAATAAGCTCATATCTTCATAATTAAGGAAAGTTTTCGAAACCATATTCTTTTGGAAACAAGAATCCATAAGCTGGAAAACACACTTGCCAAGTGCTATTACAGCACCTGCATATTTAGGATTACCTTTTGACATTTTTTTATAAAATTCAGAATCTCTACCACTGTTCACCTGCTCAGCGTGAGTAGATTCATGCGCAATATCTAATGCAAAAGTTAATTTTTCTAATTCATCATCATATTTAAAAGGAGCCAAGTCTAAAAACATTTTTCTATTACCCAAAGAAAAATCATCATTTAAAGTACTTTCAAAATAAGCAACAAAAGTATCTGCAGCTACAGCTGTATTAGAAATTTCTTCTGCAGTATGAATAGAAACCTCAGGTAATCTTCTTGCTAAAATAGGTAAAACTGCATCCTTAGAATTAGTTTTACTCAATGTTTCCAAAACTTTATTACCAGTTTTAATACCAAAATTTATATTAGACTCGGCAGAATTTTTTCCTGCTTTTTTCTTTTGACCAGAAAAAGAAACAACATCACAACTTGGTTGATTGATCTTCACAAATTGAGATTGCCTAAACAATGGTTTTGATAAATTATAACTTCCTATTGAATTAATACGCATACTAACATTCCTTCTTGAAAACAATAATGCTAATGAATTTTTAAAATTGACAAAACCACACAATTTGTTTACAAAAATTCAATTTTTGAACTTATTTTTATCTAACTCGTTTAATAGAATGTACGGAAGATATGAGGTAATAAATATGAAAAAGTTATTAATTTTAGGAATTTTATGTATGTTTTCTTTAGTAAACGTACAAGCAGCAGAAGCAAAGGATATTAATAAAGAGTTTAAAAATAGACCTCAAATAGAACAGAAAAAAGAATTTAAAAAAGTTGAAAAAGCAAACAAAAAATTTGATAAAAAAGATAAAAAAATAAGCAAAACAAACTGCAAAAAATAACAAAAATTTGATAAGAAAAACAATAAGATAACTTACAACCACAACAAAAGATATTATACACACAAAAACAAATATCAATACAAACACTACAACAAAAAAATAGGACATTATCCTTATTACAAGAAACACAACCATTTTGCAAAAAGACACAACCACCATAGACACTACGCAAAATATAATAACCACAGACCATCTTATTATAGGTAGAAACGGCCTCTCAAAAAATCAAAGAGCTTACACAATGTAAGCTCTTTTCGTTTAATTTTGCATTTTATCTAAAAGATTTTTTATCTCTAAAATTTTTTCTTTTGCTTCTTCATTATCACCAAAAGTAGAAGCAACACACTCTTCTAAATGAGTTTTTAAAATATTACTTTCAATATGTTTTATAGCTGAACGAACAGCTTTTAATTGAATAATTATATCAGGGCAATAACGATGATCACCTATCATCTTTTTAATGCCTTCTAATTGTCCAATGGCTCTGTTTAATCTTGGTATTTGCTCTTTATGACAAGTATGTTTTTCCATATTTACCCCTTTTGTTTATTTTAACATATAACGGGAGCATTAATAAATACTCCCGTTAAAAAACCTATTCTTCATCAGGTTCATGACATTCTGGTGGGCAATTGCATTGAGTTTCTGTACAAGTGCAATTATCGCCACACTTACAATTTTCACATTTGCAATGAGGGTTTGAACACTTTGCCATTTTTATATCCTTTCTTTATTGTTTATATACCCATATAGGGTATATCTTATATTTTTATTATACCCATATGGGGTATAAACCTCAACCCTTGAATTTCACTTTGTGAAGAAAAATAACAAAAAAGAACCTATATAAAATAGGCTCTTTTGCTTATGAATATTGCATTCTATCTAATAAAATTTGTGTAAATAACTTCTTCCATTTTTGGTTTTTGAATACCTGCTTCTTCGCCTGCTTTTTGACATTTTAAATGCCAAGCCATATTGCGAGCTAATATTCTCATATTTTGCATACCTTCTAAGTCTTGTTTAACTTCTTCAGGAGTACCACCGTGAACCATATTCCAATATCTACCTGAAATAATTGGCATTTGACTTATAGAAAAATATTTGTTTAATTGATCAATTGTAGCAGTTGTGCCTGCACGTCTTGCACTTGCAATAGCAAAAGCAGGTTTATGTCTAAAAATAGTTGAACGGCCTGACATTGAAGCAGAGAAAAATGCTCTATCTAAAAATGATGATGCCCCACCATTTGCAGAAGCAAAATAAACAGGTGAACCAAAAACAAAACCATCAAAGCCTTCTGCATAATTAACAAAATCATTAACCTTATCGTTAATCACGCATTTACCAAGTTTTGCACAAGCTCTACAAGCTTTGCAAGAAGCGACTGTATCTGTATCCAACTGATAAATTTCTGATTCAATTCCTTCTTCTTTTAAAGTATTTGCAATTTCTGTTAAAGCTGTAAAAGTACAACCTTCTTTGCGTGGTGAACCATTAAATAATAAAACTTTCATTATAAACTCCTTTTAAATATGTGTTATTATTAGAATAACATATTATAAAGGTTTTAGACATGAAGAAATTACTAATTTATCTCGGCATATTTTTATTTTTTAATACAGTAACAATTACACCTTGCTTAGCAAAAGATGTTTACTACAATACAAAAAGCCATAAATATCATTCATTCAATTGCAAATGGGCTAAAAAATGTACTGTAAATTGTATTAAAATTTCCAAAAAGGAAGCCCAAAGACGCGGTGGGGTTCCTTGCAAAGTATGTGGTGGCAATTAAAAAGGGAAGTTTAAAACTTCCCTTTTTATTATTGTAAAACTAATTCTTTTACGTTTCTGCGTTTAACTTTTTTTGTTGCTGTTCTTGGTAATGGCTCGTAAGTTACATAAACATTCAATGGACGTTTATAAGGTGCTAATCTTTGAGAAAGAAGTTTAACTTCTGCTTTTGCTTCTTTTTCAATTAAGGCTTTATCACCATTACAACTATTAACGAAGTCTTCTGTTGGAACAACGGCTATGCAAACGTCTTCGGAACCATCTTTTTGACCACCTTGACGAGTTGCACCAAAAACACAAATTTCTGTGAATTTTTCTGATTTTTCAATTACAGATTCAACTTCTTCTGGGAATACTTTTTTACCACCACTAAGAACTATCATATTTTTAATTCTACCTGTGATAAACAAATAACCATCTTTATCAATTTTAGCAATATCACCTGTATGCAACCAACCATCAGGAGTAATTGTTTCAGCAGTTAATTCAGGTTTATTATAATAACCTTTCATAATACCATCGCCTGTAACTAACAATTCACCTGTTTGAGGGTCAACTTTAGCTTTTACACTGTTAATAACTTTACCAACAGAACCAAATCTATTATGTTTTTGTGTTTCAACAGAAATCAATGGGCTTGTTTCTGTTAAACCATAACCTTGCCAAATTGTAATACCAATATTATTAAAAAACTTACCAACATTTAAATCTAATGGAGCACCACCTGATAAGATGCCTTTGAATTTACCACCAAAATGTTTATGAATATCTTTAAACATAAGTCTTTTAACAGCTTTAAATGGAACAAATTTTGCTATTTCATATTTCACATTAAAACAGAATTGTTTCCATTTTGGTCTTTGTGCTATTTCAGATTCTATTGTGGTTTTTAACAATTTTGCGAATGCTGGAACTGAAATCATAAAAGTAATTTGTTTTTCTTGGAAAATCTTAAACAAATCTTTTGGTTTCAAGCTTTTTGAATAATAGATTGAAGTACCAAAATTCAAGAAAGATAAAAATCCAACAGTTAATTCAAACAAGTGGTTCATCGGCAAAATAGATAACATTCTATCTTGTGGACCAAAATTAAATGCTGCGGAAATTGATTCTAATTGAGAAACAATATTATTAAAAGTAATTTCAACACCTTTAGGGCTACCAGTTGTGCCTGATGTATAAATAATCAAAGCTGTTTTGCTTGGAGCTCTATGACGCCATTTAATATTTGTTGATTCCTCAATATCGTATAAACCTGGGTATCCATCTCTTTCCTTTTTATCATCAATAATAACAATATTTTCAATAGATGGAATTAATTCCTTTAATTCCAAAGCTTTTTCAAAATATGTGCTTGATACCAATAAAACTTTAGGCATACAATCTGAAAGAATTGAAGTCCATTCATAGATTGTTAATTTAATATCCAAAGGAACTACTATTGCGCCTGATAAAATACTACCAAATAATGTAGCACCCCATTCTGGCATAGATTCTGATAAAATAGCTACTTTATCACCTTTATTTATACCAATTTTCATTAAGTAATTAGCTAATCTTTTTGCTAAAATACCTAAACCTTTAAAAGAAAGTTCTTGCCAGCCTAAATAAGACTTCATACTCAATGCAACTTTATCGCCAAATTCAATAGTTTTATTTTCTAATAAAAGTAATACATTTTTATTCAAATATTTGCTCTGCTCGTGGTTTTGCATGTATCTACCTCGTCTTAAATAGGACATCTCTATTATACCTGAAACATACGCATTCGCAAAGAAAAAAGTACAAAATAGCCCACTATGATATAATCAAGTGTATGATGTATATTGAACAAAAACTAAAACAAAATACAGACGAAAAATACAAACTATTTTCTCAGTCATTACTCCCTAATGTAGATAACATATTAGGAGTAAGAATTCCTATTTTACGAAAAATTGCGAAAGAACTTTATAAAAATAAAGACTTTAATTTTTTAAACAATAAACCAACATCACACGAAGAAAGTTTACTTCAAGCAATGGTTATAGGTTTAGCTAAAGACATAACATTAATAGAACCATTTATTCATAAAATAACGAATTGGGCCATTTGCGATACATTTTGTGCTGATTTAAAAATTACAAAAACACACAAGAGAGAAGTTTATAAAATAATAAAGAAATACATTAAATCTAAAAAAGAATATGAACTTAGATTTAGCTATGTAATGCTATTAAACTATTACGTTGAAGAAGATTACTTAACTGATATTTTTAAATATCTAAATTCATTTAAATCAAAAGATTATTATGCTCAAATGGCAGCAGCTTGGTTAATTTGTGTATGTTGTACAAAATTTCCACTACAAACAATTAATTTTTTAAAAATAACTAAAATAGATGATTTTACATATAAAAAAGCAATTCAAAAAATACAAGATGCATATAAAATTAACAAAGAAGTTAAAAATATATGTAAAAATTTAAGAATTTGAACATCTATAATAAAAATCTCAACTTCTATTTTAAAAAATGGTTATTAAAACACACAACATAGAAGCTATAATTTTCATATAAGAAAACATAAAATCAATTTTCGCATTAAAACATTTCGTTTTCTTAACATCTATTTTTAAAAATGAGATATTGGCTTGTTTAAAATATATTTTGTTATACAATAAAATTATGGCAACTACTTTTTTTGAAAACACAGAAATAGCGAAACGTATGGCATCATTTAAGCTTCCAAGATATGACGAGCTTAATAATTTTGATGTTTATATGGATCAATTAGTGCAAATTTTAGACAATATTCTTTATGAATTTTTAGTACCTGATGAAGAAAACGCACTAACTCAATCTATGATTAATAACTATGTTCAAAAAAAAGTTATTAAAGCACCAGTAAAAAAGAAATATTCTAAAAACCATATTGCATATTTAGTTGTTATTGGTATTTTAAAACAAGTTTTTCCTATTTTAGAATTAAAAGAAATCATAGCGCAAGCTTTAGAGGAATATCCTATTGATATGGCTTACGATTATTTTTGTTCTGAATTAGAAAATGCTCTACAAGCTACATTTAGCACAAGAACTTTTGCACAAATAGAAAAACGCGCTGTAAAAAGAAGAACACCATTATCTGAAAATGTACGTTCTGCAGTTCTTTCTTTTGCAAATAGAATTTATGTAAAAAAGAGCTTGTATTACACTAAACATCCTGAACTACTATAATTCAAAAAATCATAAATAAAAAATATCACTATAAACCAAATAAGTTATAGTGATATTTTTTTGAAATTTGCAAACAAAAAGAAAAGGGAATTAGATTTCTAACTCCCTTTTTATCTATCGGCTTTATAGATATTATATATTTACATTTACGTCTGCGTCTGTAGCTAATTCATCTTTAAGTCTTTGAATAAATGATTTAGCTTCATCTGATGCATTCAACCAGTTAACAGATGCTAAACCTCTTTGTAACCATACTAATTCTTTGAAGAATTCGTTGTGAGCGTTAGCAGCCATTATTTTAGCGTGGTGTTCTTGAACTAAAGAGTCAGCTGTTTGAGCGATATCTACTTTACCCATTAAATATTTTTGTTTTGTGATTTTATAGTTTTCGCCTTGGGCAAATTTAGCTTTGTATGCACGTTCAATACTTACATATTTTGAAATAGCTCTGTTAACTACTGAACGAATGTTGTATTCGATTTCTGTATTAACTTGTTCTAAGTATGTTTTTAACTCATTTAATTCAGCTTTACATCTTGCGATTTCAGCGATTTTCTTACCACCTTCAAATGGTTTCCATTGAGCAGCAATCATTAATCTTTGAGAATCTCTATCTAATGCATTATTGCCATAACCATGCATTTGTCTTAATTGTCTCATACCTGCATTAGAACCATTAGCCGGATTAAAATAATTACCAACTAAATAATCATAATATGGTAATTCTCTTGTAATTTGTTGAGAAGTTTCCCAAGTTAATTTAGCATTTGGAAGAATGAATTTTTGAGCATAGTTTGCCATTTCAGCTTTCTTCATTGCTATAGCTGCTTTTAACTTAGTTGTTTCTGGTGATAAATAAATTGCTTCTTCAATTAACATTTCTAAGAATTTTTTCATTTTATCAGGTTTGTTAATATGGTCGATAATATTAATTTCTGATAAGAAAAATGCTGGGTCTGTAACTGATAATGGAGCTAAATCAAAATCTTCACCTTGGTTTGTGTATAAAATTTGGTTCATATGAGATTTTAAGTTAGAGAAATCAGCTTGCATCATGAATAAATCTCTTTCAGCTTTGCTGTATTCACCTGTCCAGCGTAGAACTTCTTCCATTCCACATTTCCCAGCCATTTGTCTATTTTTAGCAATAGCTAAGTTGTTGTTAACTTCATCTAAATATTCTTTTTGAATGTTAACTACGTTCTTTAACATTAAGAAATCAATATACAAGTGAGCGATTTGTAAACCTAAATTTTGTTCTGTTAAAACTTTTTCAGCTTTATCAAATCTTAGCTTTTTATGTTTAACAATAATGTTTGTTACTAAATCTGGAGCATATAACATTTGATCAATACCAAAAGTTGCAACACCTGCTTTTGTAGGAACATCATCATAAGAACGAGCATAATCTGAATTGTATGTTTGATAACCTAAGTCTATACGAACTGTTGGCAAGTAATTAGTATAAGCACTTGCTAATGATCTTCTTGCAGCACTTACTAAGTATTGTTTTCTTTGTACTGTTAAGTTTCTTTCATCAAAAGTTTTTAATACATAACCAAAGTCACGTACAGGAGCTTTTGCTGTTGTTACAACTTCAACTGTAGTTCTTAATAATCTTAAGTGTGGGTTGTAACCTAATTCCATAGCTGTATCTTTATTAAAGTATAAAGAGTTATTGTTTACAAAATTAACAGGAGTTGTTTTTACTGCACCACCTTTTAATACATTTTTAATATTAAAAGAAAGTGTTTCTGCTAATTTTTTGTCTAAATCTGGAGTTGAAGTACCAAATAAAGCACCTAACTCAACATCTTCTTTACCCATAGAAGAGAATGTAGGTAATTTTTTAGCATTTAAGTAGCTATATAATGCTCTACGTTCTTCTGTGTTTAAGTTGTAAATTTGAGTAACATATACAGAACCAATATCTTCTGGTAATGATGCCAATGATTCTTCAATATTGTTGCTTAATGGAAGAATTACAAAGTCAATGTTACATCCTTTTTCTTCTAAACCTTTTTTAGCTAATTTATCCCAATCATTTCTTGAGTTATAAACTCTTTCATTGATTAAGATAGCTGTTTTACCCATGTTTGGAACTAATCTTTGGAAAACAACAAAGTCGTTAACAGATTGTTGAACTGGGTTAAAGAATTTATCACTTAATGCTCTTATAGCATATTGGTCTACTGTAACAACATTCTTTGTCTTATTTTTCTTTGAGCTTAAGTATTCACTTGCTAAATAACCAAAAGAAACTACCATTTTAGCACGAGATTTAAGTGCTTTTTCAGCAGCTGCTTCAGCGCCTTCTTCTGACCAGTCACCTTTAAATACTAAATCATCTGCAAATACTGCTTGATAATCAGGCAACATTGATTTTTCAATAATTGGTTTGTAAGTTTTTACAATTTCTTTTGATTTTTCTGAATCACTATCAAAAACCAAAGCTATTTCAACTTTAGGAGCGTTAACTGCTTGCTTTGCAGCAGGAGCTTTTTTAACGTCCTCAATAGCGTATGCAAATTGGCTAAATGTTGATGATATTAGTAACAAAGCCAATAACATGCTTACTATTTTTTTCATACCCTCTCCTTTGTTTCTATCTATTTTTCAAAAATAGGTAACGTCTCTTTATAAATAATTTAATATAAAAATAAAAAAAAGCAAATAGTTTACTTTATATTATTTACAATTCAAACAAAAAATAGTGAAAATATCCAGAAAATCAACATTTTTTACCATCGTATTTTTACAAAAAATATGAAGTTATCGATGGGGTATTATCAATAACTTCATGTATTTTTGTATTGGTTTTGTATTGGTTATATAAAGATATTCGTATTTTACATGTAAAACTATAAAAAAATCCAAAATCTTAAGTTTGATTTAAAAAATCATTGTTACTATTTAAATATTGCCTACTCATATATAAAGTATTTTGAGGGTTAAAAATTGCCTTTTTTAATAAGAAAATATATTAATCACCAAAGATTACAAAAGGAACACTATGTTCTACTGCGTAATCTTTTAAAAAATCTTTTTGATTGTTAATAAAAGTTTTCACTTCTCCTATCTCTGTTTCTTCCCAAGGATATGCGAAAACCCCCATAATTTCAGGGTTTGAAACATACATTTCATTATAATTTCTTTCGCCAATTGAAGTAACTCTTGAACTTATACCTGCTAAAATTTTAATTAACTTAACTTGCATTTCTTCAGGTTCTATTTCACTAAGAGGTTTATTCATATTTTTTTCAACAAAATTAACATATTCATCATCGTTAAAGCCCATCTCTTTTTTTATCAACTCAGAAACGAAAGTTCTATCTTGATGTCTATGACCAGACATATATGCATATAATTTTTTAAATTTTTCTATACTTTTCGCACTTCCAGAGCCAGAACTACTATACCCACCACCATATACACATCTTGCAGGAGCATTTAAAATAACACCTTGTGGACGGAAAAATCTATATTTACTTTCAGGACGTTCGGCATAACTTACTGATAACATAGCTTCAGAATCAGGCATTCCAAACACAACAAAATTTCCTAAAGCTTCTTCTTTATCTAAAGCATGAACAAAAAACTTAATATTCCCTGTGCTACATTTAACTTCTGTTGTTTCTTTACCTTTCTTTTGAAAACCAACTGTTTCAATTCCTTTTGAAATTGTCCCTTGTGAGAACCCAATCTTTTCCCAAGTTTCATTTTCAACTTCATTAAATTTGATAATTACCATTCCTTTTTCATCTTGATAAATACCTTTTAAATTTGTTGAATAATCATCGTTTACTACATTTATTGCATCTTTAATCCTATCAGAAGAAGGGAAAGCTGTTACTGGCAACAATGGTTGAGAATTTTTCAATTCCTCTACTAAATAACCAATTTCTTTTTCATTTTTAAACAAATTATATTTAGAACTTAAATCACTTTCTGCTAATAATTTCTGCATTTCAAATAAATTACCATAATGCAAATCAAAAGCAATTGATTTTATTTCTTCACTATATTTTTCTGCTTCATTTACCCTTTTTAACCAATCTTGGTTTCTTATTAACAAATAAGCTTTATCTCTATCTTCCCTGCACAAATCAAACTTCTGTAAAATATAAAAAGCATTAAAAGCACTTTTCTTTGGAGTTTTATCACAATCTTTTAACAAAGCAGTAAACAACATTATTTTTTTATCAGAAGAACTTAATTGATTATATATATAATTTGAAGACATATTTTTTATAACTTTTAAAGCATTTTTTATTTTTTCACAATCTTCGGGTAATGCATTTGGACATACTTCCAACATATCATTTATTGTTTTTTCAATATTTTTATCATTTGACTGAATTTTGTTTTTATCAACTCCATCATTTTTTATTATTAATTTTTCAAAATCTTCCTCAGACTTTTGGGCAATACTTTCAGCTAATAAATTTAAATCAGAGTCAAATCTTTTTAATTCTTTTTTCGTTAATTTTTCTGTATTAATTTGTACCGAATTAGATAATTCTCTCACAAAATTACAATATTCATTTGCATTTTTAGGTATTAAAGGAAAATCTTTTTTCAACGCTTCACTAATTGCAAATAATTTAGTATTTTGCAAAATGATTTTTTGAAGAAGTTTTTTCTTTTCTTCAGAAGTAAAATCATTAATATCTTCCTTCTTATATAAATCATTATTTCTTACAGATAAAATCAAATCTTCTGCCGATAAGGAAGAAACTTTTTCTTGTCCCAAGACTTTTAGAACAGAATTATAATCTTTAACAGAAATATGTCCTTCTAAAGCATTTGGAATCAAACAAGCACTAAATTGATTTTTTTCACATAAATCTAATAAAGCTAATGCTTTTTTTACACATTCCTCTTCACCTTTTATAAAAAGTAATATTCTTTTAATTTCTTCGCTATCTCGTGCTATTGGATTACCAAAAGTATCTTTTGAAAAACAAAGTTTTTCTACAATAGGAGCATTATATGCATATGTCCAATTTAATATTTCTCCAACTGCTTTTTCGTCAGGAAAAACTTTTTGACCGTTCGCTTTTCTTTCAAAACACAACCTTTCCACAATACTCAATGTGCGTTGATTTGTTTTAGCCAATATATTAGGAATTAATTTTTTATCATTAAATAAAGGCTCACCTTCTTCATCTGTACCCCATAAAAGTTTTTCAACAAATGACTTCGGCAATTCTTTTGCATTACTTATAACATAATCAATATAAAGTTTATCAGGGAAAAAATAATTACCATTCTCATCTTTCCCAAAACAAATTTTTTCCACAAACTCAGCATCAATAAAATCTTGCGACTTATTATTTGCCGAATCTGAAAAATCAATATTGGCTTGTTTTACAGCAAACAAAATTTCTGGAATTAATGTTTTATCAGGAATAAAATCATTGCCATTTTCATCTTTCCCAAAACATAATTTTTCAGCAAATGCAAGATTATTTTCATCTACATCTTCCATTATAAATTTTATAATGCTACTTTCTCCAAAAATACATTTGCCATTTTCATCTTTTTCTGCCAACAAACGCTTTTCAAAATTTTCTAAAGAATTTTTATCTTCAGTTTCTGATACCTGCCCCCTAAATGTTACTTTTGCTTTTCCGTACGATGACAAAGCATTCAAAGAAGATGCTTCAACCTGTTTAGGTTGGACAACCACTTCTTTTTCCATATTTTTTTTACTACCTTTTCTGATATTTTGATTTACTCTCAAAACATCATCATTTGGATTAATATTTGTCATTTATTACATACCGAATTAAACGATATTTGTAATATCGGAAATATAAATAAAAACTTTAGCAATAACCACCTATTTTTTAAGAATATTTAATATTATAATTTTTAGTTCGTATATACTTCATTTCGTTTTCAAAACCCTTACGGGTTTTTGCGTGTCATAATTAATTTCCCAACTTGTATTGAAATTTGCTCCACAAAAACAAGTGTTCGCTATACTTTCTTTCCACTTTCAAATTACTAACAGGTTTTTTATTTTTAATTTTTGTCTTGAATTTTCTTCCACGCCTTCAAGTCATTCGCTTTGTTTTGCTATTCGCAAAACTGTCGCTCATTATTTCGGCGTTACTTCAGCGTTCCCTCATTTCATTCGGTCAGCCTACGCAAATTTCAAAAAAAAAGCTCTTTTTAAAAGAGCATTAACTAGGTTAGTTTTGGTAGATAGTTGTTCAGTTAGACTTTTATGAGTCTTACATCTTCTTTAATAACCGTGAAAAAATTCTTATGCTATTTTTAAATAGAAAATTTACAATACTTAACAAAAAATTTAAGTTTTTTACTATATATGCCGTTATTCATCTATATCGGAAGTAAAAAAGAAAGGGTTTTCTATGCAATACAATTGTTTTTGGCCAGGAACTTACAGCTTTATTGGAGAACTTAAATTATTCGCTACTTGGCTAAAAAACCAAATGAATATTATTATGGAGAAAATCGAAGAAACAGAAAGCAAATTAGCTTAATTTCTTGCGTGTCTTGTTTCTATAATGCTATACTACACTTAACAGTAGTATAGGAATTTTATTGTGATTTCACAAGTTTTAACAGCAAGCGTTATCGGTTTAGATGTTTATAAAATTTTAGTTGAAGTTGATATTAACAACTCTTTACCTGCTGTTTCAATAGTTGGTTTACCTGATATGGCAATTACCGAAGCTCGTGAAAGAGTACGTTCTGCTATAAAAAATTCTGGTTTTGATTTCCCAAATAAAAAAATTGTTGTTAACTTAGCTCCTGCTGATATAAAAAAGATGGGAAGTTACTACGACTTACCTATTGCCATAGGCATTTTAGTAAAAAATGGAACAATAAACCAACAAAATTTTGAAGATACAGCTTTTATTGGAGAGCTTTCTTTAGATGGTTCACTTCGCAGTGTTAGCGGAGTTTTACCAATTGCAGCAGGTTTATTATCACAAGGAATTAAAACACTAATTGTTCCTTATGACAATGCAAAAGAAGCTGCTATTGTTAATGGTTTAACCATAATTGGCGCTAAAAATCTTGTAGAACTTGTTAACCATTTAAACAAAGGAACTCCGGAACATAAAGAAATTCAGCCAACCTTCATAGATACAAATTCTTATATGCAAGAAAAATTACAAGAAGGTGTAACATACGATTTTAAAGATGTTAAAGGACAACAACGTGCCAAAAAAGCTATGGAAATAGCCGCAGCAGGTGCACATAATATGCTTATGTGTGGACCACCAGGTTCAGGTAAAACGCTTTTAGCAAAATGTTTTGCATCTATTTTACCACCTTTAACTTTTGAAGAAGCAATTGAACTTACTAAAATATACAGTATAAGCTCGTTAATCAACCCAAACACACCTTTAATAACTCAAAGACCTTTTAGAAGCGTTCACCACACAGCTTCTGCAATAGGTATAATAGGTGGTGGCACAAATCCTACTCCGGGTGAAATAACATTAGCACACAGAGGAGTTCTTTTCTTAGATGAATTTGTAGAATTTCCTCGCAACGTTTTAGAAGTTTTACGCCAACCTCTTGAAGATGGCAAAATTGTTATTGCGAGAGCAAAAACAAGACTTGAATTTCCTTCTGATTTCATATTGCTTGGTGCTATGAACCCTTGCCCTTGCGGATACTTAGGCGATAGCGAAAAACAATGTACTTGTACAGATTATCAAATAAAACAATATCGCTCAAAATTATCTGGTCCTTTATTAGACAGAATGGATATTGTTATTGATGTTCCTCGATTAAATATTAATGAATTAATGCAAAAAGATAATTCGCAAGCAGAAACATCTGCACAAATTCGTGAAAGAGTTGTTAAAGCAAGAAATATTCAATTAAATAGATACAAAGATTTAGGTATCTACACAAATTCTGAATTAACACCTAAATTAATTAAAAAATTCTGCGTTTTAGATGAAGCTTCAACAAGCTTATTAAAAGATGCTTCTAAAAAATTCAACTTATCAGCAAGAGCATACGATAGACTTTTAAAACTATCAAGAACAATAGCTGACTTAGAGGGAAGTGAAAATATTCAAATCACTCACATTGCTCAAGCTATTCAATATCGTTCTAACTTTTAATTATTTTAAAGCCAATTCAATTGCGCAAATCATACTGCTTGCATCAGCGATATTTTGACCTGCAATATTATATGCAGTACCATGCGCAGGTGATGTTCTTAATACATTCAAACCAATTGTTGTGTTAACAGAATCTTCTTGCGCCAATAGTTTAACAGGAATCAATCCTTGATCGTGATACATAGCAATATAACAATCATAATCATTTGATTTTTTACTACAAGTACAGAACAAAGTATCTGATGGGAATGGACCTGATATGTCTATTCCTTTTTGCTGTAAATATTCTATGGCAGGAATAATATGTTCTAATTCTTCAGTACCTAAAATTCCATTTTCACCAGCGTGTGGGTTTAATGCACACATCGCAATTTTAGGATTTTCCTTGCCTAACTGTTCTTTTAAAGATTTAACTAAATTTTCTACTTTTTCAATAATCGTTTCCTTTGTTATATATAAAGGAATATCCTTTAAAGCAACGTGTCTTGTTAATAACAACACAGAAAAATCATTACATACAAAAAGCATTTCTGCCTTTTGATTTTCATTAGCAATATATTGTTCTACAACCTCTGTTTGACCAGAATAATTATGACCAGCCATCTGCATTGCATTTTTAGAAACAGGCGCTGTAACAATAGCTTGAACTTCACCATTATTAGCCAAATCACAACCTTTTAATAAAGCTTTAAATGAAAATTCGCCGGCCTCTTCAGTTTCCTCGCCAATTTTTATATTCTCTATTTCAAAAGGAATATCTATAATTTCATAATCTTTTTCCAAAGATAAATCGAACTCTGTTTTGTAATAATCCAATACATTTTTATTAGCAACTAAAACAACTTTTTCTTTAGGCAAATCTAAAAAATTAAGAGCTTTAATTGTAATTTCAGGGGAAATACCATTAGGGTCACCAAGTGTGATTGCAATTTTTTTCATTATTTATCCTTATTCAAAATATTTAATTATATCAATTAATGTATTAGGAGTACCTAAATTACCTGATTTAGTAACTATATATTGACCTTTATTATCAATACCTAAAGGAATTGCAGGTAAAACTCTATCTAAAATCTGTAAATTTTTACAACCAATAGCTCTGCAACATTTATAAGAAGTTTCGCCACCTACAGTAATTAATATAGCTTGTTTTTCTGATAAAACACTTCTTGTTATTGCTGATAAATATTCACAAATTTTAGATATAAATTCTTCACGTGAAATTTCATATTCAAACAACAACTCTGTTATTGCATCTGCATTTTCCATTAACGAAGCTGAGTGAATAACAACTGTGCTATTTTCATCTAAACTATCTATAATCTGCTTTGCAATATTTTCATAATCATTAGTAAAAATATTTTCTGGCGTTATTGGAACAAACTTAATACCAACAATATCTTCACAATCTTGTAATGTTTTTATTTGATTTGCAGTAAGTTCAGTTGCACTACCAGACACAATTAATTTAGGAAGTTTTGGCAAATCATACTTAGAAAATTTATTTTCATTATAATCAGGACGCCAAAGTTTGCTAATTTTTTGAGCAGCACCTGCACTGCCACAAGGCAATATATTAAAACTACTTTTAGTAACAGCTAAAGCAATTTGCTCTAAATCAACAGGCATTACAGCATCTGCCACAATAATTTTTTTACCACTATGAATTAATTCATTTAATTCGATTAAAATAGGCCCAGCACCCTTCATAACTGTATCTATAGTGATAGAACCAACCAAATCTTGTTTATCTAAACCAATTTGTGATTTTACCATAGTAACGATATTAGATTCTGATACAGGACACGCCGGATCACGACTAACATCAGTGCGTTGAACAGGAATACCTTTTAATAAATGGAAACCGCCTACAGTTGTTCTCCCTTCATTAGGAAATGCAGGGAATATAACTGCTGCATCTAAACCCAATTCATCAATTAAGGTTAAAACTTCTAAACCAAAATTACCCCTTAAAACCGAATCCATTTTTTTGTAAATGTATTCAAAACCGTATTCTTTAACGATTTTTTCGCAAACTAATTTTATTCTTTCAACAGATGTTTCTTTATTTGCATTTCTTGTTTCTGTAGATAAAGCAAATACTTCAGTATTTAAGCTTTCATCTATAGATAACTCTTCTCCAAAAGCAACTTGAGTCTTGCAACCTTGAAGAAAGAATTGCAAAGAAGTATCATTAGCACCTGTTAAATCATCTGCAATAACACAAATATAATTAGATGTATTCATACCTTTTCCGATTAATTTTCGTTTTTACTACCAAGTAAACGCATTTGATTAGCTCTAATAAAGAATCTTTCTCTTTCTTCACCATTAGAACCAGTCCACTTGCTAACAGCTAAACGACCATCTATACATACTTGGCGACCTTTTTTTACATATTCGCCAGCAACTTCTGCTTGTTTATCCCACAATTCTATATTAAACCAGTCAGTAGCTTCTGATTTTGTTTTATAATCCCATCTTGATACAGCAACAGAAAATGTTGTTTTTACTTTTCCTGACTCAAAATATTTAATTTCTGGATCTTGTCCTACACGTCCTACTATAACTACTGAATTCATACTCTCACCTTTTCTTAATTAATAGTCTTTAAAAGACTTACATGCAAATTATATTCAAAAAAATACCTTTTGGCAAAAAAACAGAAGTTTTGTATTAAGATTTAATACCAATTTTTTTAACAAACTCGATTGCTTCTTGCTTATCATTAACCACTCCTGATATTTGAGCTTCTTTTAATTCATTTATTATTTTGCCCAATTCAGGACCTTGTTTAATTTGCAAAATTTCCATTATATCAATGCCATCAAGCAATTTAGGTAATGGTTTAATATCTTTTTGAATCGATAAATAATCATTTAATAATTTAGTTAAAGAATTAATATTCTTTTCTACAATTTCATCAGTTATTTGCTCACCTCTTGCAGAAAGTCTATCTGCCATAGCAAGCAAAATAACATCAATAACATATCCGTCCATTTTACGATAAAACTTCATTATAGCTTTATCTGTTACATCTTCTGAACAAAACAAACCTGATGGGTAAATATGATATTTAATAAGCATTTTTACATATTCAATTTGCTTTTTAGAAAATTTAAACTCTTTTAAAATCGGCACAACTAATTGTGAACCAACATCATCATGTTTTATAAATCTATGACGGCCAGTTTCTTCTTCAATAGTCCAAGTTGAAGGTTTGCCTATATCGTGCAAAAATGCAGATAACTTTAAAAACGCAAGCTGAGATACTCCACCATAATTTTTATTTTTTAGATATGCTTTTACTTCTTCATTAGCATTTGAATATAATAATTGAATTTGTTTTACAGTTTCATACAAATGACCAATTAATGGCAGGTGATGATGAGAATTTTTAGGAACCTTTTTAACCTCTTTATATATAGGGAACAGTTCTTCCAACAACCCACAATTATCCATTTCCTTTAAAGCCAATTCAGCATATTCACCCTCAAAAAGTTTTAATAATTCAACATTAACTCTTTCTTTTGCAGGTTCATTTATTCGCTTACATAATTTTTTAGCTAATTCAATTAAAGCTTTATCAATTTCAAACCCTGTTTTTGCATAAAATCTAAATATTCTTATTAAACGAAGTGGATCATCATCAAAATTTTTATCTTGAATAGAACATATTTTTTGATTTTTTATATCTTCAATACCACCAACTAAATCAACAAACTTAGAATTTTTTAAATCATAAGCAATAGCATTAATAGTCAAATCACGTCTTTTAATATCTTTTTCAAAATCATTTTCAATAGGGCAAGTTACATCAATATAATTAATTTTATCTTCAAGCACTATTCTATAAATATTGTTTAAAGTATCTAATTCAATATAATGCCCATTTAATTTATCAGCTAAATTTTTAGAAAATTGTTTAACATCACAATTGCAAACAATTAAATCTCTATCAGGTGAAGTTTTACCCATTAAAATATCTCGAACAAAACCACCAACAACATAAGCCTCAATATTATTTATAAAAGGCTTAATTTGTTTTAAAACTTCATCTTGTTCGATTTTTTGAATAAAACTATTCATTTAACACCCCATTAATTACAGATGTTAAACCTGCACACAAAGCAGTATCTGCCCTATAAATTAAATTCCCTAATGTGATTAAAGGTAAATTATTAGCCTTAAAATAATCAAATTCCCTTTGACTAAAGCCACCTTCTGGACCAATAATTACAAGAATTTTATTATTTTTATCTATCTTATTTTCTTTTACATATTCAAAGAAGTTTTTATCTGCATCACGTTCTGCAAACACGATAATATTATCAAAATTACCAATTAAATCTTTTAGATAAGTAATATCAAAAACTGTTGGAATATCTGCTCTTTCACATTGTTTTACAGATTCTATTGCAACCTTTTGCCATTTTTCAATTTTATTTTTTATAAAACTTTCTTTTACAGAACAGTTGTCAGAATACAAAGGATAAATACCTTTAACACCCAATTCCGTTGCTTTTTGAATTGCACTAATTTGATCATCAGAATTTAAAACTGCTTGTGCAACATACAAATTTAATGGCAACTTGCGTTCAGATTTATATTGATTTTTAATATCGCAAATAAATTTTGAATTTTCAATTTCTGAAATATTTGCTTCATACTGAATTTCATTTTCATCAAGAAATTTTATTTTTTCGCCAATGCGAGAGCGCATAACTTTAATTATGTGCTTATATAAATCTTTATCTTCAATAATAATTTTATTATCAACAATATTATCTGATTTAATTAAAAAATGTGGCATAAATACTTCCTTTAAAATAATTATACAACAATTTAATTAATAAAAAGAAACTTTTAGGAACAAAGAAGAAAGGTTAAAAAGCCTTTCTTTTTTAGATATTATATTATATTCTTTTTGCATTATTTATTACCTTTATTATTCGTTGTATTATTCACTAAAAAGTAAAATACCTGCCAATGCAAGAATTATCAGATAAATTGTATAGAATACTGCAAAAATATTAAACAAGATTTTAACAATTAATTTTGCTTTTTTATTATTTATCTTCCAAATATTAAATATTATATTTATTAATACTCCTATGATTATTGTTAAATATGCTATACACAAGAAACCAATATTTTCATCAATACTTGATGTTAAAAATGTTGAAGATACCTGTATAGTTGAAACAATTGGTAATATTGAATAAATAATAAATTCTTTTTTAGATATTACATTATATTCTTTTTGCATTATTTATTACCTTTTAATATTTTATCTTTTTCTTCTTTTGGTATTATAACACGGTATTGCAGGTGAATAGAAAAACAATTATAATTATTTCATTATGAAGAAAATAATTATAATATTTTTAATGGTTCTTTCTTTTTGTCTTGGTCTTGTAATTCCCAGTCCCATAAAAAAAGAACAAAATACAGAAAAAATAGATTCGGCATCAAAAATAGAGATTGAAGAAAAAACGTGTTTGGATGGTGCGATAACAACAAATGATGTTATATATTGTGTTGAAATCGCAATTAAACAATGGGAAACTGAAATTGAAAATAATTTGTCAAAATTAAAAAAAATATCAACAAAAGAACAATATGCATTAATTGAAAAAAATCAAAAACTTTGGTTAAAACAAGCTCAAAGCGATAGAGAAGTAATTAATGAATTTACTGAAAAACAAAATAGATTAATGCTTTTGGAATTTAAATATAGTGATTTTCAAAAAATTGTAGAAGACCGTGCAAGATTTTTAGCTTGGATTTATTTTTTACATCCAAATAAAGAAATA
>JAZSQW010000084.1:0-10774 GCA_045538205.1 Candidatus Avigastranaerophilus sp.
AATTTCTTCTTCTGTTAAATCAGAATAAGCATAAGCAGGCATGGTTACATTATATGCAACCAAACCTATTAAAACTACCAATAATAACCCTATTTTTTTTATCATTTATACCAATGTCTTTGTTGGAATACTATAATCAAATTGTACAGCTTCTTCTAATTTAAAGGCAACATTTAACAATTTTGCCTCATTTAAAGCTTTAGCTTGAAGTTGAATACCAATCGGCATACCTGTTTTATCTAATCCAACAGGTAAATTCATTGCTGGAATACCAGCTAAGTTTGCTGTAATTGTTGCAATATCAGTTAAATACATGCTTAAAGGATCTTCTACTTTTGAACCAATATCAAAAGCTGTATGAGGACATGTTGGTGATAATAAAACATCAACTTTAGCGAATGCTTCATCTAAATCGTTCTTAACAAGTCTTCTTAACTGTTGAGCTTTCTTATAATAAGCATCATAATAGCCAGAACTTAAAGCATATGTTCCAAGCATTATTCTACGTTTAACTTCATCACCAAAGCCTTGAGCTCTTGTTTTAATATACATATCATAAAGTGATTCTGCATCTTTAGCTCTGTAACCATATTTAACACCATCAAAACGAGCCAAGTTAGAGCTTGCTTCAGCAGTTGCAATAATGTAGTAAACACCAATACCATATTTAATCAACGGCAATGAAATTTCAACAATTTCAGCACCTAATGATTTATACATATCTAAAGTCTTTTGTACAGCAGCAGAAACATCTTCTGTTAAGCCTTCTGTACATAATTCTTTAATATAACCAATTTTTACACCTTTTAAATCATTTCTTAAATCTTTAGTGTAATCAGGAACTTCAAAATTTAAAGTAGTAGAGTCTTTTTCATCAACACCAGCAATAACACCTAATAACATAGCTGTATCTTCAACTGTTCTACCGAAAGGACCAATTTGGTCTAATGAAGATGCATAAGCAATTAAACCATATCTTGAAACTCTACCATATGTAGGTTTTAAACCAACTAACCCACAATAACTTGCAGGTAATCTAACACTACCACCTGTTTCTGAACCCAAAGCAATAGTAGCTTGACCAGAAGAAACAGCAGCTGCACTACCACCTGAACTACCACCAGGAACTTTTTTCAAATTCCAAGGATTTCTTACAATTTTAGTTGCAGAAGATTCATTACTTGAACCCATTGCAAACTCGTCCATATTTGCTTTACCAATAATTGGTATTAAATTTTCTTTTAATTTTTTTGTAGCTGTTGCATCATAAGGTGAAACGAAATTAGCTAAAATTTTACTTGAAGCAGTTGTTGGATAAGATTTTAAATTAATATTATCTTTTAATGCTAAAGGAATACCTGCTAAAACAGGAAGTTCTTCACCATTTTTAATCTTTTCGTCAACTTTTTGTGCTGTTTCAATTGCATAATCTTTTGTTAAAGAATTATATGCACCAATTTCGCCATCTAATTCTTCTACTCTTTTATATGTTTCTTCAACTAATTCAACAGCGCTAACTTCTTTATTTAATAATGCTTTTCTTTGTTCAACTGCTGATTTTGTAATTAATTCACTAATACTCATGTCTACCTCTCATGCACTCTTATAAATATTATAAGATAAAGACATAAAATTGTTAATTTTTTACATTTTTCTTTGCTTAATGATATTATATTGTAAGAAAGAGGTCTATTTTGGCAATAATATCAGATGATGACAATATAAAATATGAAAAAGAAAGAAACGAAAATACTTCAAAAGAAGAAATTTCTTATGATATGTCTTTTGAAGCAAATATCAGACCTAAATTTTTTAATGAATATGTTGGTCAAAGTGCATTAAAATCAACATTAAAAATTTCTATTGAAGCAGCTAAAAAAAGAGAAATGCCTTTAGACCACATTTTATTTTACGGTCCACCAGGATTAGGTAAAACAACATTAGCTTCTATCATTGCAAATGAAATGAATTCTAATATAAAGATAACTTCAGCCCCTTCATTAGAAAGGCCAAGAGATATTATCGGTATTTTAATGTCTTTAAAAGCAAATGACGTTTTATTTATTGATGAAATTCACCGATTAAACAAAATATCAGAAGAAATATTATATCCTGCAATGGAAGATTTCTACTTAGATATGACAACAGGAAAATCTCAAACATTAAAATCAATGAGAATACCAATTCCTAAATTCACACTAATTGGCGCTACAACAAAAGCAGGCGCACTTTCTGGTCCATTAAGAGACAGGTTTGGAATTATCCATCGTTTAGAATTTTATACAGAAGAAGAATTAACTAATGTTATAAAAAGAACTGCTAATATTCTTGAAATAAATATTGATGAAGAAGGTGCAAAAGCCATTGCGAAACGTTCTCGTGGAACACCAAGAATTGCAAATAGATTAATAAAAAGAGTTTGTGATTATGCCATTGTAAAAGCAGATGGTAAAATCAACGAAAAAACAGCTAATGAAGCATTAGATATTTTACAAATAGATAAATTTGGTTTAGATAACACAGATAGAGCCCTATTAGATATTATTGCGAACAAATATAATGGCGGTCCTGTTGGTATCGAAACTTTAGCAACTGCATTAAGCGAAGATGTTAAAACAATAGAAGATGTTTATGAACCATATTTGGTTCAACAAGGCTTTATTCAAAGAACACCAAGAGGAAGAAAATTAACTCCTTATGCTTGCTCTTGCTTCAACCTAAAAAATATAGAAATTCAACAATCTTTGTTCTAACTTGTAACCAATAGGGGAATATCATTTACTTTCTTTCAAAATAATATTTGATAGAAAGGATTTAATATGATCACCGAATTAAACGAACAAAATTTTAATGAATACATACAAAAAGGAATTAAATTCATTGCTTTTTTAGCTGATTGGTGCAGTTTTTGCCAACAACAAAAACCTGTTTTAAAAGAGCTTTCTGATAATGATATTTTTGTTGGAATAATAGATTCTGATTGTAATCCAAATTTAGTACAACAATGGAACATAAAAGCATTTCCAAGTTTTATTTTGTTTAAAAATGGCGAACCTATAACAACTTTTTCTGGTTTACATACAAAATATGACTTATTAAACAAACTTTTAAATTCTTTAAATAAGTAAGATTTATTGCTATAATTCCTGTATGAAAAAAATTGCGATTACAGGAAATATAGCAAGCGGAAAATCTCAAGTTGAAAAAATACTTGAAGATTTAAATTACTTCGTTATTGATACAGATAAAATCAATAATGAACTACTTTTAAATGATGAAAAAACAAAACAAGAAATCAAACTTGCATTTAAAAACTATGATATAGAAACAAATAACAATATTTCAAAAGAAAAGCTTGGAAACATTGTTTTTAATAACAAAAAAGAAAAAGAGAAATTAGAAAATATATTACATAAAAAAATTCTTGAAAAAATTGAATTTTATAAGAAAGAAAATAAAAACAAAGATATTATTTTTGTATCTGTTCCACTTCTTTTTGAAGTAAATTGGAATAAATATTTTGATAAAATCATTTTTATTTCAGCGAAAGAAGAACTTCGCATAAAAAGGCTTATGAACAGAAATAATTTAACGAAAGAACAAGCTTTATCAAGAATCAATTCTCAAGATAAAGAAGAAAATAAAATAAAAAAATCCGACTTTGTTATTTACAACAATTCGGATTTAATCTCTTTAAAAAATCAAATTAATACTGTCTTAGATAAATTAATTAATCAGTAATATGAATTTTTTTAGCTGTTAATCGTAATATAGAAGATTTATAAAAATCTGAATTAATATTCAAATATTCACCTAATACAAGGATTTCAAACAAGAAATCACGAACTTCTTCTACATTTTCATTCTGTGTTAATACAGTATCTAATAAAGTAGTGAATTTTTTATAAATCTTATTAAAATACATGTTTTGAGCTTCAGAAATATCAATAGTCAAAGCCAATTTAGATGCACTTTCAAAGATTTTTATAATTTTATCAAGACGATGTCTTTCAAAGTTTTTCATAAAACTATAAATAGATTTTTGAATTTCTTGTGAGAAGATATCAGCAGTTTGTTTTTTGTCTATCTCAATTTTAAACATTTGCGCTTCTTTATCAATCTCAACAGCTCTTTGAATTAAAAGCTCATCATTTATATCTTCTGCATTAGCAAAAAGCTCATTAAAATCATTAGACAAAGTATATTGTGCAGCTAATTTATAAGCAATAGGAACTGTTATTCCCATCTTAATTAATTCTAAAATAGCTGTTTTTCCTTCTGAATAAATATCTCTATAAGTATTTGCAAACTTGTTGATTTTACCTTTTAAAGAAGATAACAAAATTTTACTTCTATCTTCAAGAACAATATCTTTTTGTGTGAAATATTCATGTCCAAACACATCATCTAATGCTCTTATTATCTCAGTTAAAGGATAATTTAAATATTTATCCATAAACTTAGAAACTAAATCATTAATATTTTCAGTCTCATCAAAACGCTTAATTGTACAATGGAATTCACCTTCTTGAGTTTCAATACAAGCAAATAAGAAATCAAATGTTTCTAATGTAACTTTAGATTGAACTTCTATTCTACCTGCACTAAAAGAAGAAGCACCTTTGTTTGTTGTTTTATAATATTTTTTCTTAATATCATAACAATACAAAGTAGATGTATCTTTATATTTTTCGTGCATTGAAGAAATTGCCCAAAGAGCAGCAATTTGTTTGATATTTACAACAGATGGTTTTACAAATTTTTCATAAACATCTTTACCTGTTCCATATCCATTAATATTACTCTTTGCCTTAGACAAAATTTCTAAAAATTTTTCTTCGATATTAATACTTGTAAAAGTAGAAGCCAACTGCATTGCACGAGCGGCATATTTCATTATTTGAGTTGTTTCTATACCAGAAATTTCTGAGAAGAACCAACCACAACTTGTATACATTAACATTGCCTGACGTTGAATTTCCATCAACTTCATTACCTTTACAATATCATCTTTTGATAATTCATATTTTTGATATTTATTTAAAAACTTATGAACAGAAGCTTCGCATCTATCCAAAATAACATCAATATAATCATTACGAGCGTCCCAAATATCATGTAAATAAATATTTGCGTGCTCCTCATAGATTTTAATTAATTCATCTCTAACATAATCAAGCGCTTCTCTTAATGGCTTTCTCCATTTTTGATTCCAACCCATTCCACCACCAGTTGAACAACCACAATCATCGCACCAACGACCAACGCCGTGAGCACAACTCCAAGAAGAAACATCTTTTACATCAACTTCATAATCTACGCCTTCTAATTCTAAATAATTTGCGTAGTTAACCATTTTGAAGCCTTCATCTTCAATTTTAACTTTTAAAATATAAGCTAATGCCATATCGCCAAATTTTGTATGGTGACCATAACTTTCACCATCTGTAGCAATATGAACTAATTGATTATAGTTTCTTTGGTTAGAAATACCATCTTTTAATCTACCAATAAATTTATTTCCATCAGTCAATAATTCATCAAAAGCAACTGATTTAGAAATCGAACCATCATAAAAGAACAAATCAATAAATTTAGATTTATCTTCTTTTATAAAATATCTATAAGCTCTGGCAGGGTCAATATTACCCCAACTAACATCTTGCCATTTTTCATTCAAACCTAATTTTCTAAAAGATTTTGCTTGATAAGGTGATAAAATCGTAAATTTAATACCACAATCAACCAATGCTTCTAAAGTAGCATCATCACAAGCAGTTTCTGCAAGCCACATACCTTCTGGCTTTCTACCAAATCTATACTGAAAATCTTTAATACCCCATAAAATTTGAGTATATTTGTCATTTCTATTTGCCAAAGGTAAAATCATATGATTATAAACTTGCGCAATAGCATTACCGTGTCCGTTATTTTTACCAGCACTTTCAATATCCGCCTTAATTATACGGTCATAAGAATAAGGGTTATGTGTTTCCATCCAAGATAATAAAGTTGGACCAAAGTTAAAACTAATATAAGAATAGTTATTTACAATATCCATAATTTTATTGTCTTGCGTAACAATTTTTGAAACAGAATTCGGCATATAGCATTCAGCCGTAATTCTATCATTCCAATCATGAAATGGAGTTGCACTATCCTGCACTTCAATAGTCTCAAGCCAAGGATTTTCTCTTGGTGGTTGATAGAAATGACCGTGTATAGCTAAATATGCGCGTTTATCCTTCACAATACTCTCCTGATTTGATTCTATTTCTTAGCTTTTTTAGATGTAACTGTAAATGTTTTTGCTTCAACCCAAGGATCACCTAAAGCAGTAGAAAATACTTTACCAGTAATTCTTATTTTATCCCCTGCTTCAAGCTCTACATTCTTTTCAGCTACTTCACGAGTAACAAATATTTTCATTTCAGACAAAGGAATAACGTGATCTAAAACATCATTTCTTCTAATCAAAACACCAATATTTTTTGAACTATCTTTAAATGCTAATTTATAATCAAGACCTAATGCAGTAAATGCAACAAACTCAGCATTAAATGTAATATCTTTATTCAAATATTTATTTGGATTATTAACAACTTCAACAGGAGAAACAAAATTAGTCACAGTAGCAACAGGTTTTTGCGCCACAGTATTTTGCTTTGTTTTTAAAGTTATAACTTCATTTTGAGCCGCATTAATATTATCAAACCCAATTATTACAGAAAAAATTGCTAATATTAATATAAATGTTTTGATTATTTTTTTCATTTTATTTCCTTTTAAATAATGTTTGCTTATATATTATAAACATTTTAGCATATTTTAACAAATTTCAAATATAAATACACAAAAAATAGGCTGAAATATGCTATACGAACATAAAGTGCAACTGTTTCGCATCTCCGAATCAAAGTGTCCGTTAATTTCAGCCTACATATTAAATATAATTTATTTTTATAATTATCTCATTAGACTTTTATACTAAATTACATTGTAAAATATAAAACCAAAGAGTTAATTATAAATTACTACAAATGATATCACCCATTTCAGAGGTTAAAACTTTTTTCATACCATCTTGCATAATATCCGCAGTACGATAACCATCTTTTAATGTTTTCCTAACAGCATTTTCAATAATTTCATATTCTTTATCTAAGCCAAAAGAATATTTCAACATCATAGCTGCAGATAAAATTGTAGCAATAGGATTTACAACATTTAAACCTTTTAAATCAGGTGCACTGCCATGAATTGGTTCATACATTGCTAATTTTGTATCTGATAAAGAAGCGCTTGGCAACAATCCTAAAGAACCTGATAGCATTGAAGCCTCATCTGATAAAATATCGCCAAAAATATTACCGGTTAAAATAACATCAAACTGCTTTGGATTTCTTATAATTTGCATAGCTGCATTATCAACATACATATAAGATAATTCAACTTCTGGATATTCTTTCCCAACTTCAGTTACAACTTCTCTCCACAATCTTGAAACATCAAGAACGTTAGCTTTATCAACAGAACAAAGTTTTTTATTTCTTTGCATAGCAACTTTGAAAGCAACGTGTGCGATTCTTCTAATTTCACTTTCATAGTAGCACATATTGTTGTAACCAAACTTTTCGCCATTTTTTTCTTCAATACCTTTTGGAGTACCAAAATAAACATCACCTGTTAATTCACGAACAATCATAATATCAGTATTAGCAACTATTTCTGACTTCAATGGAGAAATAGATGTTAATTCAGGATACACAATTGCAGGACGCAAATTAGCAAAAAGATTTAACTCTTTTCTAATTCCTAATAATGCTTTTTCAGGTCTAACTTCAGGTGGAAGTGTATCATATTTCCAATCACCAACTGCACCTAATAAAACAGCATCGCAACTTTTAGCTATATCAAGTGTTACTTGTGGCAATGGAGTTTTATATTCATCATAAGCACAACCTCCGATTAAAGCAGGTTTAAAATTAAATTTCAATTCACATTTTTTGCCTAAAGCATTTAATACTTTAACAGCTTCATCAGTAACTTCTTTACCTGTGCCATCACCTGCTAACAATGCAATATTATATTCTTTCATGTTTATTTCCTTCTATACTTTTTTATTATTTTAAAGCTAATATTCCATAATGGCTAATTATTAATATTACTAAATACGAAAGAGGCTTCCATCAGGAAGCCTCTATTTATATATATCTTTCTTAACTATGATGAAAAAGTCATTAAAGCTCTTACTGAACGAGCAGTATTTCTAACATCTTCTTCTGAATGTAATTTAATTGTATCATCAAGAATTTTAATAGCTTCAGCTTTATCTTTTAATGATAATAATTCATTAATAGATGCCATAGCAACTCTTGCGCTTAAATCGTTAATTCCTTTTCCTTTTGAGATTAAAACTACTCTCAATGACTCATGCGTATTTTTTCTAATTAATGTTTGAGCTGTTAATTCTCTGATTTCATCATCTGGAGAATTTGTACCTAATTCTGTTAAAAGGTCTATTGCAGCTTGTGAATCTTTGTGTTCACCTAATGCCATAATGATATTTCTAATTTTTTGATTATTTTCCATTTTTTATCTCCCTAAATTTTAAAGTAATACCTATGATAGACTTGTCCACATTTCTTTTAATTCATCAACGGATTTATTTCCTAAGTTTTTAACACTATATTGTCTATCTGGGAATAATCTATTTTTAAGACCTGTCATATCAAATGTAATTTCTGTATTACCAATTCTTTCAAGAGTATCAAATACATTTGTTGTTACTTTTTTACCAAAAGAAACAATTGAATTCATTCTTGATTTAAATGATTCATTAAAGTTGTTAATACCGCTAACTACTGCAGAAGCAAATACTTTACCTCTTTCTGCAATACCATCTGTAATTGATTTTTTATTTGCACTTTCAAAAACGTCAGCTTGAATAACATTTCCTTTAAAACTTACACCAAAAGGATTTGAAGCTAATTTATTAACGTTTATATTATTTTTTGTTATTTTTTGTCCAGCTTTTGTTGTATGTAAACTAATCTTTCCTACTTGCATAATAGCCCTTTCTATTTATTTCCCATCACTTTTGTACATTAAGATTATCATATTTTTTTTTATTAAATATCATACTTATGATGTAAAATTTAATTCAATTTTGAAGCAAATAAAAAAAGAAATACTCCATATATAGGAGTGTTTTTTTATATTTTTTGTAAAGAAATATTTCAAAAAGTATATATCAGCTAAAGATATTTAAAAACTAACCGATAAACATATTATAAGTAATAAGAAAGGTAGATATGTTAGAGAGCAACAAATTATTATCAGAAAACCTTGAAATGTTTTTAATGAGTTTAGCAGACGAAGTTATTATTGGTTTAAAAGAACGTCTTTTAAACGGTGTTTTGGTTACTGATTTAGCTTAAATTATTGTAAATAGGGATTTGTAATCTTTTCTTGTTGTATAGTTGTGCTTGGACCATGTCCAGGATACACAACTGTTTCATCAGGCAGAATAAATAATTTTGTTTTTATTGATGTGATTAGTTCATGAAAATCACTATCAATAAAATCAGTTCTGCCAATTGATCCATAAAACAAAGCATCGCCAGAAAACAACATTCCATCTACATAATAACTAACACTGCCTTTGGAATGTCCTGGAGTTTCTATAACTTTTATTTGAGTTTTTCCAAGATACAACTGCGTTGTTTCTCCAACTGTTGCAAAAGGTTTTAATGGTGGAACTTCATCACCAAAACCCCAATATTCAAGAGTTTTTGTCAAATCTGAATAATGTCTTTCATCATTTTTATTAATATATATTTTTAAATCAGGATATTTTTCCTGAATTTGTGCTTCCCCTAAAACGTGATCAAAATGTCCATGGGTATTTAATATATATTTAATTTCATAACCATCAGAATTTAATTTTAATTTTAACTCTTCAAACTCTCCACCAACATCAATCAAAATAGCTGATTTTGATTCTTCGTCTTTTAAAACGTATGTATTAACATCTAATGGACCTGTTTGAAAAATATCTAATAACATAAAAACTCCTTTTCTAAATTATAACATAGAGTATTTATTGAAAATTGGAAATATTATTCAAACATTTACTATATATTTCTTTTAAAATTAACCATTTTGTTTCATCATTAGTTAAAATATCTTTTGTAGAAACAAACGCTTTTATTGTTTTAAAATCCTGCCAACTTGCTTTATTCCACATAATAGCATTCGTAGTTATTGTTATTTTATCTTTGTCAAAAAATCTTGTATAACAAATTTTATTTTGAATTTTTTCAAGTCTTACTTCAAAGTTTAATAATTCTAATATTTTTTTACAGCGTAAAACTTCTTTTTTAATTTCTTCAATTTTAAAATCAGCCAAAACCATTCCTTTATTGCTTACATTATATTGTAACTTTTTTACTATTTATTTTTTTAAATAAATTAAAATAATAATTAACCTTATTTTCTCTTATAATTCTTCTTATTTTCCTTTCAGCCTTTATAAAATAAGGTTCATCAACATATCCTGTAGAAACTTCATAATCCCTATAAAGATTTAACAATTCTTCTTTTAGAATAAAAATTTTTTGCTTTTTAGAAATAAAAATACTTCCAATATTAAGCTTAAAATTCAATAAATAATTTTTCTTTTCTTTTTTGGAAATGCTTGCGCCTCTTGAATAAACAAGTTTCAAATTCTTTTTCATTATCCCTAACTCCATCCCTTTGTTTGTAATATTAT
>JAZSQW010000091.1:0-9760 GCA_045538205.1 Candidatus Avigastranaerophilus sp.
ATCTATTTTTGTTTATTAGTGTATTTAGTCGATTGAATTAATTGAAAATTTACTTCAAAATTATAGTATGAGGAAGTGTCTTTTTATATTTTTTATATTGATTTTTATGCCGTCTTTTTGTTTTGCAAAAGGTACGGAAAAATTTGATGTGAAAGATGGCAGTTTCCTTGATTTTGGTAGATATATTGAAACTTTTGAAATAAATGATGAAGAGGAAATTGTAGAAGAAAATTTAAAAGAAGATACTTCTGAAGAGTTTGAACAAGCTGCAATAAAAGAAATTGAAGATAGATTTAATAGTAATACTGTTAGTTTGAATTTAAATACAAATGATGATAGTTTGTCTGATGTTAATTATGATAGAGTGTTTAGGTTAAGAGTTAATGAAACACAATATAATATTGAACAAAATATTAAATCTGAAACAATGATATGGGATAGTTCAAAAGCATTTACACAAGCTTTTCAACAAACGAGTACAAGACTTTCTCCTATTCCAACGATTATTAATGAATCATATGTTACAGCAAAGGTTTCACCATCTTTATCTGCAACAATTGGACAAAAATATTTTTATAATTCTACAGGAGCAGATTTATTATTTATCCGTTCAAAAGAAACAACATATAATACAGGTTCTATTATTTCATATAGAGAAAATGGTTTGAATTTAGCTGTTTCTTCATATATGTCTACGCATACTCATAATCATTCAGGTGGTTTTATTTTGTCATCTGATTCGATAAATTTACCAAAAAATACAGGTTCGTTTCTTGTTGGTGCAGCATCATATATGACAAATAATGATAAATATAATGATTCAACAACTGGGGTTTTTGGTGCTTACACATATAAGAGATTAACACTAAACGCTCAAGTCGCTGACAATAAGTATACTGGTGCTACTGATTATGGTACGAGTGTTTATTTTGTTCCGCAATTGCGTTTAACTGATTCTATTTTTGTTAAGACAAGAATAGTTAGAAATATTTCTCAAAACACAAATCAAGATGAGCTTGTTTTGACATTTAAACCAAAAAATAACAAGAATAATTTTGAGTTTGAAATAAATGCTTCTAATCATTACAACCAAAATTTTAATGTAAAACAAAGAATTAAATTATCTACTTCATTCAAAATATGATTTTTGTGCGAAAATGATATGTATGAAGGGTATTATTTTTGATTTTAACGGCACATTATTTTTTGACTCGCACATGCATTACGATGCGTGGAGAATTTTTTCTGAAAAATTAAGAGGATATCCGTTTACTGATGATGAAATGCGAGAAAAAATGTTTGGCAGAACAAATGCTGACATTATTGAGTATGCGATTGGTAAAAAGCCGTCAGAGGAAATGGTTATCAAATTGGCTAAAGAAAAAGAAGGAATGTATCGTCAAAGATGTTTGGCAAATAGAGAAGAATTTATTTTATCGCCTGGAGCTGAAGATTTTTTGAATTATTTAAAAGAAAATAATATCCCTCGTACAATAGCTACAATGTCTGAGTGGGATAATGTAGAGTTTTATATAAAAGAATTTAACTTAGCAAAATGGTTTGATTTAGATAAGATTGTTTATTCAAATGGAAAAATTCTTGGTAAACCTGCCCCTGATATTTATCAAATTGCTGCGAAAAATTTGAATTTAAAACCTCAAGATTGCATTGTTGTTGAAGATGCTATTTCTGGTATTCAATCTGCAGAAAGTGCAAATATAGGAAAAATTATTGCAATAGCTTCTGTTGAACCTGATTCTTTATATCAAGCAATGCCTTGTGTTAGTCAAATAATTCATCATTTTGATGAAATAGATAAATCGATTTTTGAATAATATTAAAATTTTATAACCAAAAAGAAAGCTAATTAAAAAAGAACTTTTGAGCTATTTTTTAAGATATTTTAAAAAAATAGGCAATTTTTATTTCTAAAAAAACTTTATATATAAGAGAAGAGGATTTTATAAAGAAATTTTGTGCAAAAAATTTGCGAATAGTTTCTTGTAAAAAATTAAGAGATAGAGAGAAGAGAATATGATTAGTAATGTTAACGCATTAGATGTTTCAAAAAATTTGGGTTCTGTGGAAGCTTTAAACAATGTTACAGTTAATGAGCAAAATATATCTGCATTAATTGATAATGCTAATAATGTAAACGCTCAAGATGTTGTTGAGTTTACACAAAATGATGCTCAAAATGTGTCTGCACAAGGAAATGAAGAAGGTGCAAAAAAATATCAATTAACAGCTGAGTTTAAAGATGGTTTAAAAGAAGAGTTGGCAAAAGATAAAAAAGTATATGATAAAAAAGTTGCTGAGATGGAAGAAATAGAGAAGCAAATCACAGCTTTATCAAATGAAGTATCTAAAAATATTGCACAAGCTCTTGTTGAACAAAAAGCTATTGTTGCTCAAAATCAACAAACAGCTCAAAGTGCAGTTGATGCTGAAATTCAAAAATATATTGCTGCTAATCAAAATGGTGGCAAAGGTATGACTCATGATCAATTACAAGCAAATATAAAAAAATCAGTACCTAATATGCTAACTGCAAGTAATGCAGTATCTGCTCTTGCATTGGCTGAAGATCAAGTTGCTCAAATTGATGGTTTGTTGGTTGATTTGAATGTTTTATCTTTCGATACAAAAAGTATGGAATATAAGATGAATTCTCATAATGATCTTATACAAAATTCTTCACTTTTAGTTGTTGAACCACCTCAAGAAATTCAAAGACGAGAAGCTTCAGACCCAATTGGTTTTGTTGCATCTAATAATGTTCAATATGATTTCTTTGTTGATAAAGATGGCAGTGGTGATTTAAGTCAAACAAATGAGTTCTTAGGTGCTGAAAATCAATGGGCTGAAATGGTAGCCCTTGATACTAATTTTGATGGTCTTGTAAATATTGATGAGTTGGTTTCATCTAACGTTCAATTAAAAGGTTCAGATGGTTCTGTTATCTCAAATGCTGAAGATTATGAAGAAGCATTTGGCGAAGATTTCTCTATTGATGTAAATTCTTATTCATACGGTGGTTATCATAGTGCTGTTGATACTACAAAAGATTCTGATGGTGATGGAACAATGAATCAACAATTATTGGGTACTTTTTCTGTAAATGAAAATGGTACTACAACTCAAGGTTATAATACTTTAGATGACGTTGATTGGTTGAGTGATAAATATAATGTTAAAGTTAGTGATGAAGATAAAAATAATAATGTAAATGGTAATAACTCATCAACAACTGTTGGCGCTGAAGCTTCTCAACCTGTTAATCCTTTTGTAGAAGCAGATAAACATAATAACTTCTATAAAACAGCATTAAAACGCAATGCAGAAGATAAAGCTAAAATTGCTGAAATAAAAGAAGAACAAGCAGCAACACCTGCTAATGCTTCAAATAATGGAACAACAAATGTAGCTTCTGATAAAAATTCAGATAAGCAAGGCAAAAAAGAAGAAGAAATTCTTGTAGCGTAATTTTTAGTCTTCTTTTATTATAACTTCGAAATTAGAGTTACTTAGTTTCGCTTCTATTTCATCGAAAGTTAAGAAGCCGTCTTGTGCGCCAAAGTGTTCTACAACAGATGCTGCGTTAACAGAAGCATATTTTAGGGCTTTTACAATATCATTTGTTTTGTGAATTGTTGCAACAAATGTTGAAGCGAAAGCATCTCCTGCTCCTAATGTGCTTACTACAGTTGCAGGAAATTCGCCACAATGATAGAATTTTTTGCTATCGTATGCGTATGCGCCATTTTTACCATCTGTTATGATTGTGATTTTGCCTTCTGCAAAATTTAATTCTTTTAACATCTTTATTATGTCTGGGTGAATAATTTCTTTTGAAAATTTTTCTTGTTTTGTATCTGGTCTTACTTGAATATCTGTAAGCATTGTAGCTTCGTCTTTGTTTAAGATAATAACTTCTGCTGTTTTTAAAACATTTACTAAGTTTTCTTTTCCTTGTTTTATGCTACTTGTTCCAATATTTATTGCAAGATTTACGTTGTTTTCTTCTGCAAAGAAAGCAATTTCATCAAGTGCTTTAGTTGATTCACCGTTAAGTGGTGCTAAGTATAACCATTTTGAATTTTTAATCGCATCAAAATTTATATCAGCTGTTGTGAGTTTCGCATTTGCACCTCTATGTGCCAAAACAGTTCTGTCACCTTGAAAACTGATTAATATTATTGAAAAACCTGTTCTGTAATTATCACTTTTTGAAACATTTGAAGTATCTACACCAAAACTGTTTAGAGTGTTTAGTACATTTTGAGATTGGATTTCTTTTCCTACTTTAACAATTGTTGAAGTTTTTAGACCTAAAGAAGATAAATTTGTTGCGGCGTTTATTGCTCCACCACCTGTTTTAAAATCAAAATTATCAATTTCAATTTTTGCTCCATATGGGTAAGACATAAATTCAGCTTTTTTATCTTTAGTCATTGTAGAAACGATAATTGCAGAATCTGTTTCTATAAAAGCATCTACTGTAGCACTTCCAATTGTTATAATATCAAACATTTTTTATTCCTTTTCTATACAAATCAATTATATACTAATTTGCTCGTGGGTGAGCACTATCATATGATTGTCTTAATCTTTCTGTCGATACGTGTGTGTATATTTGTGTGTTGCTAATACTACTATGTCCTAATAGTTCTTGAACAATTCTTAAGTCAGCTCCATTTTCTAATAATTTTGTTGCAAAACTATGCCTGAAAACGTGTGGGCTAACGTGTTTTTGTAATTCTATTTGCTTCATTACGTCTTTTATTGCGCTTCTTACACTTTGTGGTTGTAATCTGAAGCCTGTTTTATTTATAAATACAGGGGAAGAAGCTTTTGGCTGTTCTTCTTTGTATATCAAATATCTTACTGTTTTTAGATATGTATTCAGATATTTTTTTGCTCTTTCTGAAATTAATACAATTCTTTCTTTGGAACCTTTACCAAAAACTCTGATTTCGTTTTCTTCTAAATTAAGAGCTTCGAAATTTAGATTGCTTAATTCTGATACACGCATACCAGTTGCATATAAAAGCTCGAAAATGGTTCTGTTTCTGTATCCTGCAGGTGAATCCATGTTTATTTTATTCAGAACTTTATCCATTTCTGCTTCTGTTAAAAATTCAGGTAGAGATTTTCCTCTTTTTGGTGCGTGAACACCGATTGCAGGATTATTTTCAATAACTTGTTCTCTATATAGAAATCTATAAAATGTTCTTAAAGAAGCGATTTTTCTTGCTGTTGTTGTTTTTGTGTAATTAAATTGCTTTATATAAAGCAAATATTCTCTAATTAAATTGTAGTTTACGTCTTTTATGTTTTTATCATTTAACCAAACTAAAAAGCTTAGCACGTCTGAATGGTAAGCTCTTATTGTTTCTTTTGAAAAATTTTTCTCGACTTCTATGTATAATTTGAAATCCTGTAAGTATTTTTTTGATAAATTATCCATATGAGAATTGTAAAAAATTTTTAACAAAAAATCAACAAAAACTCTTGTTATGAGCGAATATTAAGAAACATTAACTTGTTTGAAAGCATGGTAAAATCCATGTTTACATGGGTTTTGGGGATATAGAAGTATTCAATTTTTTGTTTAGTAAACAATTTGTTGTGCTCTTCATGTTCTTTGTTTATAATAAATTTAGTGATTTGATTTGGGCATAGAGGAGATTTTACACATTACAATGGAAAAAATTCTTGAAAATGTGCGCAGAATCAAAGAACAAATCGTACCTTATAATCCAACGATAGTTGCAGTAACAAAGTATTTCGATGAAAGTCAGATAATAAAATATTATAATCTTGGTTTTCGTGACTTTGGGGAAAATAGAGTAAAAGACGCAGTTGATAAAATAAATAGATTGCCTGCAGAAATTAAAAATAATAGCAAATTTCACTTGATAGGTCATTTGCAAACAAATAAAGTTAAATTGGCTGTTGGTAATTTCTATTTGATACATTCTGTGCATAGCTATAAATTAGCCGAAGCTATTTCTCAAGAAGCGCAAAAACAAGGTATTGTTCAAAAAATTCTTTTACAAATAAATAACGCAAATGAAGAGCAAAAAAGCGGTTTTTCTTGTGAAGAAATAAAAGAACAGTTTGGAAGTATTTTAAAATTGCCTAATATTGAAATCGAAGGGGTTATGAATATGGCTCCGTTGAATTGTTCAGAGGAAAAACTTCATTATTATTTTGGAAATATCAAACAAATATATGATGAATTACAATCTGAACATGGAGTAGAATTAAAACAGATATCGATGGGTATGAGTAATGATTATCTAATTGCCTTACAAGAAGGCGCAACAATTATAAGACTTGGAAGAATATTATTTGAATAAATACTAGGAGGAAGAAAATTGGCAGTTGCAGACAAATTTAAATCAATTATTGACACATTGACTGGTGGAATATTTGAGCCTAACGAAGATGAATTTTATGATCAAATGGTTAAAGATGCTAACGAATATGGTACAGTTGATAACGTTGCATTAAAACCATCTTACACAGAAACAGAACACAAAAGTTCAAAAGTTACTTCTATGCAAAAATATAGAGGTTATGAAGTTATTGTTTCTGAACCACGTACATATGAAGATTCAATTTCAATTGTAAAACATTTAAAAGATAGAAAAACAGTTGTTCTAAATCTTCATTTATTAGACAAAGAACAAGCTATGAGAGTTGTTGACTTCTTATGTGGTGCTACTTATGCATTAACTGGTAGCCAACAAAAAATTGGTGATTCTGTATTTATCTTCACTCCTGATAATGTTGCATTGTCTGCAGAAGCACAAAAAAGCAATCTTTTAAGAGACGCTTTGTGGAATCAACCACAAATATAATCTCAGTTTTGGGGAATAGTTAAAAGAGAACGATTTATTCGTTCTCTTTTTGTTTGTTAAAAATTATTAATTAAAATTTGAATAAAAAGTAAATTTTTATACTCTAAATTTCTTTATTAAAACATAACAATTCGTTAAAGGAAGTAAAAGAAGTAAGGAGTGTTTTTATGAAAGTATCAAATGTTAATGGAGTTAATCAAGTAAAAAGTAATCCAGTGGGGAAAGCAGCTAAAGCAGCAGGGATTGCTGGTGGCGTTAGTTTATTATCAAAAGTAGGAAGTGATGTTTTTACTAATAAAATGCTTATCAAAAATCCGGAATTATTTACTGAATTAAGTGAAAGCATTTCTATATTGAAAGACAAAGAGCTTACTGGTGTCGTTAAAGATGTTGTTAATGAGGTAAAAATGCCTAAATGTATTAAGAATTGGTACTTGAAAAATTTAGATCCTTCTAGTAAGTGTATGCAAAAAACATTTAAACAATTTGAAGAAATGGTAAATAATTTTAACGCTGGTAAAATTGATTATGCCCCAATTGTAAAAAGAGCTGCAAAAGGAGCTGGCATTACTGCAGCTGTTGTAGGTGTTGCTTGCGCTGTTGGGCTTGGAATTAGTAAAGCTATTCAAAATAAAAAAGCAGCAAATGCTCAAGTAGAATAAGTTGCTTAGCAAGTTTAGTTTTTATATATAAAAAAAGGAGAATGAATTTCATTCTCCTTTATCGTTTATATTAAATCTTTGCATTCACTTTTTGAAGTGATATTTTCGTTAATTTGAATTTTATTGATAATATTTGCTCTTTTCTTTCTGTATAACATATCAACAAATGCTTCAATACGAGTAACAAAACCAGCTTCACCTGTTTGTTCGTCAATTGAAAGAGTTAACAATGGTTTTTTATTGTCTCTTGCAAATTTAGAAATTCTTTCAATCATTAAAGAATCAGGTCCGCAACCAAATGCGTTAATAGTTATTACACCATCAATTTTTTTATCTTGAATATAATGAGCAGCAGCGCCATTTATTTCGTATTCATTTGCCCAATATAAATTTTGTTTTATTTTAGATAAACCTTCTTGCATTTGTTCTTGAGTTAAGTTTAATGCTGAATATGCTTTAACGTCTAAGTTTTCTAACTTATCGAATATTTTCATACTGATACGTTCGTCATATAGATTGTATCCGTGAGCGATTACTGCAACATTAATTGGATATGTTTTTGAATTGTCAGCAATAATAACTTTATCTTTCAACGCTGCATTTAATGCTTGTTTGTATGAAACGCCACTTCTTGTCATTATGTGGAAATTGTTATAAACTTTCCACGCATTTTTAGAAGCTTTTTTAATTATTTCCATATCTGTAATATTAAAATATCCTGCGATTTCTTTTAAAAATGAGTATAAACCGCAATTTTTTTCTGATTTATCGAAAGTTGCTTCAACCATTGTAAATGGTTTTTTAATAACATTTCTAATTAAATCAGGAAGTCCTCTTAATTTAGAACAATTATATATTTTTGGTGCTATTGATTGAATCGATGGCACTAAAATTTTATCTATGCCTTTTTCTAATAAATTTAGTACGTGTCCAACGTAAACTTTAACAGGTAAACAAGTTTCTGGTACTACTAACGCAGAACCTGTTGTCATTGTTTGTTTTGTTGTTGGATCAGAAAGAATAACTTTAATGCCTAAAGCATCAAAAAAACCATACCAAAATGGGAAAAAGTCATAATATGATAAAGCTCTTGGTATTCCTATTTGCATCTACATTCCCTTTTTGTTTTTACAAATTGGATTATAACATGAACAAATTATTTTTTGCTTTGATTAAAAATAGAACTTAACATTGGGTGCTTTTTTGTAAATTGTACGTATCTTTTTTTGTTGTTTATTTGGCAAATGTAAATACCTATGAAAATAAGAATGCAAGATAGTAATTGATTCATATTAATTGTTTCGTTTAAGAAGAACCAACCAAAGAATACTGCCGCAACTGGTAGTAAAAATAAGAATGGTGAAAATTTACTTGCAGGTAAAGTACAAATTGCGTAGTTGTATAAAGCATAAACAACAACTGTTAAAATGCCCAAGTAGATTAATATTATCAAGCTATTGTTAAATGTTATTTGGAAAGATCCTCCATCAACAATATTTAGTGCGGTAAAGAAAAATGCTCCTGCGATAATTGCAATTCCTGCTAAGAAGAATGGTGGATATCTATCCATTAAGTATTTTGTTGTAATTACACAAATATCAGTAAGTATTATGGCTATTAATTCTAAAAAGTTTCCTAAAAGAGGATTAGGGGCCATTTCTGTTTTGTCGGATAATAAGCTTAATAGTACAGAGCCGATAATGGATATAAATAAACCTAAATATACTATTCTTACAAATCTTTCTTTTAATATTATTCTTGCGCCTATTACCAAGATAACGGGCTCTAATGAGTTTACAATGCCAGCTTGCCCTGAAGTCGTATAGTTAAGAGCATTTGTTTCAAAAAGAAAATATAAGCAAGGCTCGCAAAGTATCATTAATAAAATAAGCCAAATGTCTTTTTTTTCTATTCTTATATTTTTATATACAGTGAAAAGAAAAGGTAAAAAGATTATTGTCGAAATAAACATTCTTATAACCATTAATTCTGGTACTGAATAATGTTGCATACATATTTTTGTAGCGGCTAAAGTTGTTCCATTTAATAGAACAGCTATGGCTATTGATAAATATGCGAATAATTCATTTTGATTTTTATATTTCGACAAGAAATCTTTCATTTCATACAAAATCCTCAATTCCGTATAGACAAAAACTAAACAAATTTAAATATAATCTGTTTAACAATAGATAAAATAATTACATGAAATAAATTAAAAATAAAAAA
>JAZSQW010000023.1:0-9377 GCA_045538205.1 Candidatus Avigastranaerophilus sp.
GGCCATTAACGTGTTGCATTAATTCTTCGAAAGTCAAATTAGGATTATCGATTAATGCGATAGTACCATCAACAACTTCACACAAGTTGTGAGGTGGAATGTTTGTAGCCATACCAACAGCGATACCAGATACACCATTCAATAATAACATTGGCAATCTAACTGGAAGAACTGTAGGCTCTTCTAATGAACCATCAAAGTTTGGTCCAAAATCAACTGTTTCACAATCAATATCAGCCAACATAGATGTTGTGATTTTGTGCATTCTTGCCTCTGTATACCTCATAGCAGCTGCACCGTCACCGTCAACAGAACCAAAGTTACCGTGACCATCTACAACTAAATATCTTGTGTTAAAATCTTGTGCCAAACGAACCAAGGCTTCATAAACAGAGCTGTCACCGTGTGGGTGGTATTTACCTAAAACTTCCCCAACGATTCTCGCACATTTCTTAAATGGTTTATCAGGTGTCATACCTAATTCATTCATAGCGAATAAAATACGTCTATGAACAGGTTTTAAACCGTCACGAACATCAGGTAATGCTCTACCAATGATTACAGACATAGCGTAATCGATATAACATTGCTTCATTTGTTCTCTAATATTAACAGGAACTATTTTCCCATCTTCGAAAAAATTTTGTTGAGCCAAAACAATTACCCCTTTATAAAATTATTTAATATCCCTCACTCACGAAAATATACTTCCATGATATACCTATATTGTAACATAAACACTCTTTTACGCAAATGTGTTAAGTATTTAGAACACATTTTTAACAAACAAATCTTTGCAATAATATAAAAAAATCTATATAATACTTACTATGAAACAGAGGTCTTTATTTGATGTTATTTCGCCAATAATGACAGGTCCGTCAAGTTCTCATACTGCAGGGGCTGTTAGACTTGGCTTGCTTGTAAAAAATATATATGATGCAACACCTAAAAAAATAACATTTAAACTATATAATTCCTTCGCACAAACAGGCAAAGGACACGGCACAGACAAAGGGCTTTTGTCTGGATTTTTAGGCCACAATGTTGATAGCGAAGCAATTAAAAATATTTTCGACACAACAGAAGCTAAAAACATTGAATATGATTTTCAATACGAGCAAAATATTGATAGACACCCAAATGCCGTTGATTTTATTTTAGAGGGTGAAATCAATATGAAAATTAGTGGAAATTCAGTTGGCGCAGGGAATGTTGAAATAACAAAAATCGAAGATTTTTCAACAAAAATTTCAGGAGAATACAACACCCTACTTCTTTTTTACAAAGATAAACCTGGTATGATTGCTAAAGTTTCAACACTAATTCAAAACAAAAACATAAATATCGCATCTTTAGATTGTGACAGAAATGCACGTGGCAAAATCGCATCAATGTGCATTTGTATTGATGGCGATATTTCACAAGAAATAATCAACAATATAAAAGAAATTGATGACGTTTATTTTGTAAGAAACATCAAGAAATTAGAGGCTTAACGTGGAATATTCAATTAGCACATTCGAAAAGTTAATAGACACTTGCAAAAACGAAAACAAACAAATTTTTGAAATTATGCAAGAAAAAGAAGCCTATGATTTTGAAACAACAATTGAAGAAGTTAGAAACAAAACCTACAAAAATATTGAAGCAATGAAAAACGCTATAAAACAAGGTTTAAACTCAAACGAAAAATCTTTTAGCGGTTTATGTGGTGATGATTGCGAAAAATTATTAAACAAATTCAATAATAAAAAATCTTTATTTGGTGAATTATTCGAAAAAATAACCACATATGCTTTAGCAACAATGGAAGAAAACTTAAGAATGAAAAAGATTGTTGCTTGTCCAACAGCTGGTTCTTGCGGAATTGTTCCCGCAATAATAGTAAGCCTATCAGAAGAATTCAACTTAACAAAAGAAGAAGAAATAAATGCTTTAATCACTGCTGGAACGATTGGTTATATAATTTCAAACAAAATAGCTATGGCAGGAGCCGTAGCAGGTTGCCAAGCAGAATGTGGAGTTGCTTCTGCAATGAGCGCAGCTGCAGCAACACAAATATTAGGTGGAAATATAGAACAAATAATAAATTCTGCCACTCTATCATTAAAAAATATTTTAGGATTAACTTGCGACCCTGTTGGTGGTCTTGTAGAAATTCCTTGTGTTAAAAGAAACGTATTTTTAGCTATTCATGCAATTACTGCAACAGAATTATCTTTAGCAAATATATTCAGCAAAATATCATCTGATGACGTAATAGATGCAATGGTACAAACAGGACAACTAATGTCGCCATTATTAAAAGAAACATCTCAAGGAGGTTTAGCAACAACCAAAACTGGGATATTAATAAATGAAAACCTAAAAAATTTATAAAGGTGAAATATGGTAGAAAAGAAAAAAGAAAATCCAAAAGAAAAGATAGAATCTTTAGAACAGTCATTAATTCAATTTTTATTAACAAAAAGAGAAGTTGATGAAAAAGTTAGTGGCGGATTTCGAAGAGTCAAAGGTCTTTCATTAAAATTAGATTTAAGAAACGAAAAAAGACCTATGTTTACAGTTGAAATTGGTATGTGTGAAGCTGCCTTTGATGCCATTACAGGCTATAAAGAAAGAGGAAGTTGCTTTGGCATTGAAAGGCTTATTGTAGATTGGTTTCAAAGACCTTCTATAAGATTAGAAATAGATAATTATTTACAACAAAGAAAAAAATAAAAAGGAAGTTTTTTAACTTCCTTTTATTATTATCTTCATAAACTATCCTTTTTTAGTATATTTTTATTATAATAATTAATACATATAAAATAAAAGGATATAAAGATGGCCGATAGACAAAGACAACACGAACAAGACCCAATGGTTAGACGCACTAATTTTGATGCAGTAGAATCAAATTTCACTGATGAGCAAGCAAAAATAGAAGCAAGTCGTTGCTTAAATTGCAAAAATCCAAGATGCGTACAAGGTTGCCCAGTAAACATAAACATTCCAGGATTTATAAATGCTATAAAAGAAGGCGATATTGAAAAATCAGGCGAAATAATTAGAGAATCAAGCCTACTACCTTCTGTTTGTGGTAGAGTTTGCCCTCAAGAACGTCAATGCGAAAGCAAATGCGTTTTAGGCATTAAAGGCGAATCTGTTGCGATTGGAGCTTTGGAAAGATATGTTGGCGACGCAACTTGTATGAAAGTTGGCGAAATAAAAGAAAGCGGAAAAAAAGTTGCGATTGTTGGTTCTGGTTGCGCAGGTATTACAGCTGCAGCTGACTTAAGAAAAGAAGGTCACGAAGTTGTTGTTTTTGAAGCATTACATAAATTAGGTGGAGTTTTAAGATACGGTATTCCACCATTCAGATTGCCAAGAACTTTCTTAGATAAAGAAATTGATAATTTAAAATCAATGGGTGTTAAATTCCATACAAACGTAGTTGTAGGTAAATCTATTACAATAAAACAACTTCAAGAAGATGGTTTTAATGCTATTGTTATTGGTTCAGGTGCAGGTTTACCAAAAATGATGGGAATATCTGGAGAAAACTTAAACGGTGTATTCTCTGCTAACGAATTTCTAACAAGAGTAAACTTAATGCAAGCTAACCTTGAAGAAACAGCAACTCCAATTAGAGTTGGAGAAAAAGCTGCCATCATTGGTGGCGGTAATGTTGCAATGGACGCAGCTCGTGTAGCAGTTAGAATTGGATTTAAAGAAGTTTATATCGTATATAGAAGAACAGAAGCAGAACTTCCTGCACGTTTAGAAGAAATTCGCCATGCAAAAGAAGAAGGAGTTATCTTCAAATTCTTACACGCCCCAGCAGAAATTTATAACAAAGATGGCTATGTTGCAGGTATGAAATTCGAAGTTATGGAATTAGGCGAACCTGATGAATCAGGAAGAAGAAAACCAATGCCAACAGGCGAATTTGTAGACTTAGATGTAGATACAGTTGTAGTTGCTTTAGGGACAGGTCCAAACCCAACAATACAAGGCTCAATGTTAAAAGATAATATGAATCTACAAACAGATAAAAAAGGTTATATTATCATCAATGCAGAAACAGGCGAAACGTCTATTGATGGAGTTTACGCAGGTGGTGACGTTGCGCCAACAGGCTCATCAACAGCAATAAATGCGATGGGAGCAGGTAAACGAGCAGCAAAAGCAATAAACGAATATTTATCAAAATTATAAAAAAAAAAGACCTCTTTAAGAGGTCTTTTTTAAGCTGTGGTAGTACCATAACGAGTTTGTTTGTCTATCTCTTGAAGACACCCGTCATAATTTTTTGCCGCAATTAAATTTAATTGTTGAGAACAATCTTGAGGAAGAAATCCACGAAGCATAGCATCTGAAGAACAAGAGCACATAGCTTTTTCGGCAAATTTTGCTTCTTCTTGTGGCCTTACTGCTTTTTTAATAGCAGTTTTTATTTTTGTTAATAAGCCATTCTGAGGGGCAGAGATTTTTACTGTAGGACAATTCATTCTTTTTCTCCTTTTTCCAAAAGAAAAAAGAAGACTAATAAAAAGAAATTGCGCGCAAAATATAAAAACTTTACAAATTTAAACAATACGCAAATTTACTTTTTGCAATTTCTTTTTCAAATTTAATTTTTCATTAATCAATTCAAATGAACTATTATATAGATTTTTAAATGTCAAACTATCCATATAATTTCTTGACCGAGTAAATATTTCATTTGCCTCGGAATACTTTTTCAATTCCACCAAAGAATTCACTTTTATTTCAATTAATTGAGAATACAAAGAAAAATCATCACTCTTTAATAATTTTAATGACTTATCTGCAAACTTAATTGCCAACGAAAAATCTTTCAAAGCATAATAACAATTAGAAAAAGAAGCATAAACTTTTGATTTATCAGAACAAACCAATTCTGCTTGTTGATAATATTTCAAGGCAAGCTTAATATCACCTTTCATAAAACAAATATCTGCAAGCAACATTAAACTTTTTGTATGTGAAGGTGTTAAAGCAACAGCTTCAGCTAATTTTTTATAAGCAACATTCACTTTATTAAAATAATAAAAATCATCTTCAGCCTCTCTAAACAAGACTTCTGATTTCAAATTTATAACTTTTTTACTATCTCTATATAATAAATTTCCGCTGTTTTGCATAGAAAAATCAATCACCTCTACCAAAACAATCATAAAATTTATTGATATATAAGGGCTACAGCAATTCAATATCACCAAAAAGCACAAATCATGGAAACCATGACAGGACATGAGTTTCCATGATTTAAACTCAAATTAACATTTTTTAATAAAAAATTATAAAAAATATCAAAATCATGAAAACCATGATGGTACATGAATTTCAGCCACATTACAATTCTTAACATTCATTTTGATTTTTTCACATATGAATGCTTGATATTCAAAAATGTGCATTGTATTATAATTATATAAAATTACTGGAGGAATTATGAACCAAATTATAAAAATCGCTTGGGACTTAAACGAAAATACAGAAAACAGATATCAATTAGTATATGATATTGCTGAACTTGCTAAAAAATTAGTTGACGAAAACCAATTAAAAAGAGTAAGAGAAGAATATAGTTTTGACGAAGTTCCTTTTGATACTTCAATTAAAAAAGAAAATCCTGTTGAACACGCTATTATGGTAAAAGCATCAGAATATGATGATTCTGGTTTAGTAGGTTAATAAAATAAATTTAAACAAAAAGAAAAGCTCCTCAATGTCAGGAGCTTTTTTTAAAATCAAAATTTATTAATTAAGCCATTAATTTATTAACAGCAATTGTTAATCTTGATTTTTTTCTTGCAGCTGTATTTTTGTGTAAAATACCTTTAGAAACAGCTTTATCACATAATTTATATGTTTCAGCCATTGCTACTTTAACTGCATCTTGATCATTGGCTTTAGCAGATACAAGAACTTTTTTAACTGCAGTTTTAATCGCTGATTTGAAAGCAACGTTTCTTTCATGATTTCTTTCTGCTGTTAAAATTCTTTTCTTTGCTGATTTAATATTTGCCATAATTTTTTCCCTTTCTAATTCAGTATTGTCAATGTAACAATCTGCTTAGAGGATTCTGTGAGTAAATTAATTATAATCGTTAAAAAACTAAAGTAAAGATTTTTTGCCAAAATATTTTTTCTTTTGTGAAAAAACGTAACTTTTTTATAAAAAAAAGCAAATTTATTTTTGTTCATCCGTTAGAAAAAGAGAAGTAAAAGTAAGTCGACTATGCAAATAAGAAGTATTCAACCAAAAAATAACGAAAATAAAAATAACATTAGCCATAAGGCAATAACACCTGAAACTATAGTAAGAACTTTACGTGACTCGGAAAAATTCACCACAACAATGATTTTAGAAGGTGGTGTTACTGGTGGACGTGGTTACAATGCTTATAAAAGAGGTGGCATACCTGAATTCAGAGAAAGATTTGCAGACGATATTATTTCTGCAATTTTCTGGATGAAAGGTGTAGATATTTTCAATGGTATTTTTAACAAAGCAGGTAAAAAATTCTTAGGAATTGAAAAACCTGAATTTGATGTAGGAAATGATGCTTTAAGAACTCCATTTGAAAACTTACTTGAAAAAGAAAAATTAGCAAAAGGCTTAGACGATAAAGCGACAGAAGCTTTAAGAAAAAAATTATCTACATTTAAGTTTGGAAAAGTTATTGCTTCAACACTACTTGCAATTGCATTTGTGGGTTTTGTTGTACCAAAATTCTATCAAGCTGTAACTAAAAAACTAATGAAAAAAGAAAAAGCTCAAAATCCTCAAGATTCACAAACTCCTCAACAACAAAATACCCAACAAACACAAGAAACGAATGTAAACACAATAAATAATAAAATCAAAAATCAAAATTCTTTTGAAGAATTTAATAAAAAGACTTCTAATAAAAATGAGACATCTTTCAAAGGTGCAGGCAACTTTATAACAACAGCTGCATATTTATTAGAAAAACACAAAGTTGTTAAACTATTATCAACAGACGTTGGTATTTTATCAGGCAGAATGGCAAGCGCAAGAAACAAAGATGAAGCTATTGAATATGGCTTCCGTGATGCTGCTTCTTCATTCTTCTATCAAGCAAGTACTCCATTATTATATGGCTTATTCCAATTAGCCACAAAGAGCAAAAAAGCTACAACAATTGACACTCAAGCTGCAAAACAAATGACAGAAAATTTAACTGAATTAGTTAAAAATGGTGGAAAAATAAAAGCTGACGAATTCTTTGAAAAAGCAATTGGACACTTAACAAAAGAGCAAAAAGAATTATTAGAAAATCTTCCATTTAAAGATAATGTTATAAGCCTAAAAGCATTCATTGAACAACTTAAAGATTCTGATTTGATTGAAAAAGCAACTCAAATGGCGAAACTACAACCAGAACAAGCAAAAGTTGGTGCTGTATTAACAAGACAACAAGCTGCTGATGTTCTTAAAAATGGTGCTCTTAACACACCAGAATTTATGATGGGCGCATATAAAGATAGATTTGGTGAAGCACTTACTGACCCAACTAAATTCATTCCTATGAAGCAAATAACTAAATTCAGAGAAAATATGGATGATTATGTAAAACACATAATTGAAGTTGCAAACAAAAAGAATGGTGGCATAATTGATGAAAACTTGCTTAAAGCAGTTAGAAAATCATCATTCATTAAATCAGCAAGCTTTATATCTGTTGCTGTAGCAATTTCTACATTGTGTATTGGTATGCTTGTTCCAAAACTTCAATATGCAATTACAAAATATAGAACTGGTAGCGACAAGGCGCCTGGCTTAAGAGAATACGAAAATAAACAACCAGAACAAGCTAAAAAAGCTTAATCATTAATATTCTCTTTTATCCATTTCAACATTGGTCTTAAAGCATTGCTTCTATGAGAGATCCTATTTTTAAATTCCTCTGTCAATTCAGAGATTGTCTTTTCACGTTCTTTTATATAAAAAATAGGGTCATAACCAAAACCATTTTCACCTTTTGGCTGAGTATCAATATAACCAAAAACTCTACCAACTTCAGTATGAATAACGTTACCATCTTTATCAACTAAAGCCATTGTACAATTAAAATGCGCACCACGTTTTTCAAACGGAACATCTTTTAATTCAGTTAACATTTTATTTATACGTTCTTCAGCTGTTGGAGCATATCTTGCAGAATAAATATTTGGACGACCATCAAGATAATCTACACACAATCCAGAATCATCTGCCAAACAATATGTTTTTGTTATTTTAGCTGCTTCTTTTGCTTTGATAATAGCATTTTCTAAAAAAGTTTTGCCATCTTCAACAGGATCAAAATCACCTTTTACAACATCAAAAACAATATCAGGATAACTATTTATCGCATTAAATTCTTGTAATTTATGTGGATTAGATGTTGCAACAATAATTTTAACCATATTTATTTACCAAACCTTCTATTTCTATTATTAAATTCAATAATCGCTTCAGACAAAGCCTTTTTACCAAATTCTGGCCAATATATATCAGTAACATAAATTTCTGAATAAGCACATTGCCATAACAAATAATTGCTAATTCTTTTTTCTCCACCTGTTCTAATCAACAAATCAGGATCAGGAATATCTTTTGTATAAAGATTTTCTGAAATAGTATTTTCAGAAATTTCATCAATTGAAATTTCATTATTTTGCACTTTTAAAGCAACTGTTTTAAGAGCATTTGTTATTTCTTGTCTTGCTCCATAATTAAAAGCAATTTGAAGAGTTAATTTATTATTATGTGAAGTTTCTTTTTCACCTTTTTGAATAACTTCAACGATTTCTTTTTTTAAAGAAATTCTATCGCCAATAAATTTAACTTTAACTCCATTTTTATTAAATTCAGGAATTTCATCAATAATTGTTTTTGCCAAAAGTTCAAGCAAGAATCCTACTTCTTCCTCTGTTCTTTTCCAATTCTCAGTAGAGAAAGCATAAACCGTAAGATACTTTACGCCAAAATCAATACAAGCTTTTAGTGTATCACGAAGAGCATCAACACCTTTTTTATGCCCAGCAGCAGATGGCAATAATCTCTCCTTTGCCCAACGTCTATTACCGTCCATAATAACTGCAACATGTTGAAGATTTGTTCTTTTTACTATTTCCTGTTCAGTTGTTAAAACTTCTGTACTCATAAAAACCTCTTAGATAAATTATAAAACAAAAAAAGAGGAGTAGAAAATCTACTCCTCTTTCAAACTATATTAGCTTAATTATTAGCAAGGGCAAGCAACTTTTGCTGCTTCTTTTTGCTCAATAACTGCTTGTGCAGCTGCTAATCTTGCTTGAGGTACTCTGAATGGTGAGCAAGAAACATAATTCAA
>JAZSQW010000036.1:0-3519 GCA_045538205.1 Candidatus Avigastranaerophilus sp.
CTATCATTGGAGATGAAATATTTTGTTTGTGGATAGATAAAATATTATTTCTTGTATCATTTAACTTTCTTAATAAATTTCCTTTTGCATTAGTGGCAGATGATATTATTTCCCAATTATCTTTTACATACATTAATGAAAATGTATTACGGTATTGAAGATATTTTGCATAATCAAATTGAGAAGGATTCTTTGCATTTTCTGGGGCTTTAAGTCTACCTGTAACTTTTAGATTATCACCTATTTTTATTCTTTTTAAATTTTCTGTTTTATCATCTATTGTTATGTATGTTTTTGCTTTTAAGTTCTCTTGTTTAATATTATCTATTTCAACAGAATTCACTTTTGCGAAAAATTTTGTTTTATTTTCTTGGCTATTTGATGGAATTGTTAGTACTTGAGCATTTAAAGTTACATTTGTATTCTCGCAAAATGATGATAAATCATCATAATAATTTAAGTGATTTGCACAATTTATTATGCCTATAAAATAGGCTATAACAATAGCGATAAAGTATTTTATCGAAAATAAAAATTTCTTTTTATGTAAAAAGAAAAATGTAATTATGGATAGAATTTCTATTGCGTAAAAAATTGGATATAAAAATGAAATTATACCTATTGTATACATTAAGCTTATAATGATTACTTTTGCTTGTTTACTCATTCTTAATTCCTTTAAAAAGAAAACCCTTACTATTAGTAAGAGTTTTCTAAATTATATTATATATCTGTTATTTTATTAATTTGTAAAGCTCATTGTTTTTCTGATTTTTTTCTTGTTGTTTTCTATTTGTCTGATTCTATTTTCAATAGTTTTTATTTGTTTATCAAGTTCAGCTCTTTGAGCTTTAATTAATTTGTATTGAGTATCAATTTCTTGATATTTAGCTTTGTATTCTAACATTTGATTTCTAATGTTTACTTGAGCTGTATCTAATTCAAATAAAGCATTATCAAAACTTTGAGATTGGCTTGTAATTGTATTTTTAGCTAATTCGTTTGGATTTTGCGCATCTTGAACATCAACGCCAATAGGTGGTGCTGGTTTTTGGTTGTATTCAGTTGGGTCAAAAACCATTCCTTCTGCCATTACAACGTTAGCTGCGAACATCATTAACAATGATAATATTATAAAATTTTTTTTCATATTATATTCCCCCTTTGATTATATTTAACCACTTTTATATTTGCTATTCATCATATAAATAATTGATTAAATCACGCGATAGCATTAAAATTATTAAATGATTAACTTAGTGAAAAATTTAAAATGTGAATATTCGGAAAAAATAACAGCTTTATTAAATAAAAAAGTTTCTTTTGCTGTTAGCGGAATTACTAATTGCGCTAAGTTGATTTTATTATCTCAATTACTTGAAAAAAATAATAAAAAGGTAGTTTTTGTTGTAGATACTGAACAAAATGCACTTAAATTTCAAAACGACTTAAAAAATTTATTTGAAATTAATGCAACCATATTTCCATACCAAGATGGTTCAATATATGATACTAATTCAAAAAATTTGTATAAGTATGCTAAACAAGTTCAGATTTTAAATGATTTTTCCGACGAAAAAATAGTTATCATTCCACAAAAAGCATTATTTGAAAAATTTGCTGATTTTTCTTTCTTTAAAGAAAAAAATGTTCTTATAAAAAAAGATGAAGATATTAATGTAAAAGAGTTATCTGAAACTTTAGTTAAATACGGTTATAAACGTAAAACTTTGGTTGCTGATGTTGGCGAATTTAGTATTCGTGGTGATATTATTGATATTTTCTCGTTAAATGAACACCCTTATAGAATAGAGCTTTGGGGTGATACGGTTGTTGATATTAGAACTTTTGATAACTCTACTCAACGTAGTATTTCTAAATTAAATGAAATAAATATTTCACCTATTTATAAGTTTGTTTTAAATGAAAATTCTTATAAAAAAATTGAAAAATCTATTGATTTTGATGATGAAAAACAAGTGGAATTGTTGGAAGAATTAAAAAATCAAAATTATTTTGAAGGTATTGAATACTATGAAAATTTATTCAATGAAGATTTGACCGTTTTACCTAATTTAATTGATAAAGATTTTATTTTTGTTTTTGATGATTATACTCAATTTAAAAGTAGATATGAGCAAACTGTAGAAAATCTTGAAAAACAATATGATGAGAATGTAAAAACAAAATTATCTTTGCCTTTAAAAAATAAAAATCATTTGAGTTTAAAAGAATTTTTAACAACAGTTAGTGGTTTTCAAAAAGTATATTTTGATAATTTTATATCAGACGAATTTGATATAAATATTGAATTAACAACGGAATTAATGCCTTATTTCGCATCAGGTTTATCTGATATTGCTAAATTTATATCTGAAAAATTAAAGCAAAAATATAGAATTATAATTGCAACTGAATATAAAAATAGGGTAGAAGAAATTTTAAAAGAAAATGAAATACCTTTTTCTTATGAAATTTCTGATAAAAATGTTGTAAATATTGCTAACAATATAGTTTTAAAAGGCTCGATTATTGAAGATTGCAAATTGATAATTGTTACTGATAAAGAGTTATTTAATAAACGTTCAAAAGATATAACAGGTATTAGATATAATTATCGCCGTGAGAATATGGATTTTATTGAAAGTTTGAACGATATAAAAGATGGTGATTATGTTGTTCATATGATTCACGGTATTGGTATATTTGAAGGGCTTTCTAAACAAGTTATTGATAATGAAGAAAAAGATTATTTGACTCTTCGTTATGCAAAAGGTGATAAATTGCATATTCCAGCAGAGCAAATAAATATGCTTTGTAGATATAGAGGTTCAGGTAGCGTATTGCCAACATTATCTAAAATGGGTGGTAATGATTGGAATAATACAAAAACTAAAGTTAAAAAAGCAGTAGAAGAGGTAGCGCAAGATTTAATTAATTTATATGCAATGCGTAAGATATCTCAAGGTTATGCTTTTGAGCCTGATACAGTATGGCAATATGAAGTAGAAGACGCTTTTGGTTATACAGAAACTCCTGATCAAATGAAAGCTATTACTGAAACAAAAAAGGATATGGAATCTGATAAACCTATGGATAGGTTAATTTGTGGTGATGTTGGTTTTGGTAAAACTGAAGTCGCTATAAGGGCAATTTTTAAAGCAGTAATGTCTTCTAAACAGGCAGTTATTGTTGTTCCAACAACTATTTTAGCTTTACAACATTATCAAACTATCGCAGAAAGATTTAAACCTTTCCCTATAAAAGTTGAATTATTATCAAGATTTAAGTCGGCTAAAGAGCAAAAAGAAGTTATTAAAAAATTGATTTTAGGCGAAGTTGATGTTGTAGTTGGTACGCATAGGCTTTTACAAGATGATATTCAATTTAAAGATTTAGGCTTATTAGTAATTGACGAAGAGCATAAGTTTGGTGTTGCACATAAGGAAAAATTAAAACGATTAAAGAAAAATATTGATATTCTTACAATGTCTGCTACACCAATCCCAAGAACTTTAT
>JAZSQW010000155.1:0-6105 GCA_045538205.1 Candidatus Avigastranaerophilus sp.
CAAGAACAAAATGTGAATACTTGAACATTTTGTGATTGTGTTTTGCAAAAACTGCGCTCGGCGAATCACCCATCGGTCGAGTTAAATATTTCATTCAAATAAAAAAGGCTAAGATTTTCATCTTAACCTTTTTTATTTAGCAAGGGAGAGATTCGAACTCTCGACCTCACGGGTATGAGCCGTGCGCTCTCGCCAACTGAGCTACCTTGCCATAACTCTTACTTATTTATTATTATATGCTCAAAAAAAAATTACAATACTTTGTTTACAAATCAATAAAATAAAATATAACCATTGTAAAAAATTGTTAAAATGAACAAATTTATTGTAAATTTGATTTAGCTTTTTTTCTTTTTCTTTTTATAAAAGGGAAAAACAATGAACATATTAGGAATGAATTCAACTGTTAGAGCCTTTTTCTCTAAGGATTCTAAGCAAGTTGGTAAAAAGCTTGATTTAACAAGTAAAGATACTATTTCTTTTAGTGGAAATGTGTCTATGAATAAAAAAATATCTGAATTTAAAGCGTTGAAATCAGAAGAATTTGCGCGACAAGATATTAATGATGTTATAAAAATCATGGATTTCTTTGGATATAAACAAACAAAAGATTTCCCAAATCATTTATATACCGGCCCTTTTGGACAAACAATAAATTTGGGTAATGGTAAAAAAATGACACAAGCTTTTGTTGGTAAATTTGTTGAAGCATTGAATCGTGCTGATGATTTTAATGGGGAACTTATTTTTCTTGATCATCCAATGTCTGAAGAAGAAAGTGATGAATGGAAACATAGACTTGAAACAAGAAAGCCAAATGAAAATCAAGTAAATAAATATGCTTTAGATTTAGTAAAACAAAAAGATTCAAATACTTCTGTTGAAGTTGATGATGTAAAAGATGAAGATGACAGGGTTAAGAATGAACAAAGATGGGTATTGTCTGATTCATTTAATGCTATTAATGAAGAACAAAAAAATGCAGATGCAATTGTTAATCGATTTGAAAAGTTAAAAAAAGAAATAGAATCTTTGCCGTTTGATGAAGATGTAGCAACTATTGAAAAAGAGTTGGAAGATAAGCAAAAAGAACTTGCTGAAAAAAGTAAAAAATTACACTATTATAAAACAAAAGTTGATAACGGTTTTCTTGAAGATGATGAATTAGATGAAGCTCAAGAATTTGGTGAAACAAAAGTTTCTTTCGAAGAAGTAGTAAAGAAAATTGATGATTTAGAACTTAAAGCAATTTCTGCAATGGAACATAAAAGTTGTATTAGAAAAGACCTTGCAGGTTTGATTGAAAAAACGACAGCTCATATTAAAGATATTGAAGACATAATAGAAATAACTAAAGAAGTGCTTAATGAATATAAAATATATCCAAATCTTCGAGCATCTGTTGCTGCTGCAAACAAACGTTTGCAAGAAATTGAAGAAGCATTTGAAAAAACATCAAAATATGTTAGCAATCATAAACGAATGGATAGAGAAAAAGCTTCAGATGAACAAGTTATGACTGTAATAGGTAAATTAAATGATGTGAATGCTATTGAGCTTGATGCAATTGATAAAAAACTTGAAGAAATAAATTCTATTATAAAAAGTGAAATGCAAATAGATCAATCAGATTTTGATAGATTAAAAGCAAAAAGAAGAGAAGCTGCTTTTAAAAAGTTTGGCGGAAATAGACATAATTCAGAAGCATCTTCATCAGATCAAGTACCTGTAGAAGAAAAACCATCAACAGTTGTTGATGTTCCTTCAGAAAAAACTGATGTTGTTAAAGATGATGTTGTTAACGCTACAGATGTAGTTGATGCAGGTGATGATGTTGAAATACCAAGTGTAGTTGAGGAACAACCACTTACAACGGAAAAAGTTGATGTTGTTGAAGATGAAATTAATACTGATACAAAGGGTGTTAATGATACTCAGCCTGTTGTAGAAATGCCAACAACAGAAGTTGTTAGTCCAATAACATCTAATACTGATAGTGTTGATTTCTCATCAATTAAAAGTGATTTAGCTTCTAATTTAGCATTATTGCCACTTTCAAATGTAGTAAATGCTTATGAAAATATATTGGATAAAGAATTTAAAGAAAGTTCTTTTGCAGGAATTGCGAATGATGAACAAACAATTTCAAATCATTTGCAACAAGTACTTTCTAAAGTTGTGAAAACAATAGAATACGAAAGGGCGAATAATGCATTAAGATTTGCTCTATTAGATTCTGTTTATAAAAATTCAAAAGATAAAAATGGCGAAATATATTCTTTAACACCTCAAGAAACAATTTCTTTGATAGATAAAATTAAGAAAGGTGAAAAAGAAATTTCAATCGCAACAAAAACTTCAGAATTAAAAATTTCTTTAGAAAAAGATATTGATTTTGATGAAATAAATGAAACTTTTGCAAATTATAACGAAGACATTCAAAAAATGGGCAAAGAAGAAGCCACACCAATAATTGATGCTGCGTCAAAATATGCTCCACAACTTTCAGAAAATGAAACAGCAGTTCTTTTTTATACTTTATCTCGTGAAGGTTCTTATATTAAATCATTAAGTGATACAAGTGCTGACCCTTCATTAAAAGCAGAATTGCTTAAAAAAGTTTGGACATCTTTTGATGCAAGAACAAAGAATAATTATACAGAAGAAATTATAAAAAAATATTGGGAAGACCAATCTTCAAGTGATGAACAAAAATTACAAGAAAGAAAAAAGGCATCTATAGATTCAATAGATTGGACTGTTTTTTAGGGGGCTTTATGAAAATTAATAGTATAAATAATGTAAATACTGATGTTATAAAAAAACAATCTGCTGTTAAACAAACAACAGGTCAAAATGAAATAAAGCAAATTAATTCATTAACAATGGCATATCCACAAAATTATTATGTATCTTTTGCTGGTGGTAGAAATACTCAAAAAGCTTATGATGATTTTAAAGATACAGAAATGCCAACGACTGTTAGAAACTTTATAGAAAATGAAGAATTACTTTCTTCGCCTGAAGATATTAAAGTTTTAAAAGATAATGGCTTAAAATATATTCATAGATTAGCATATTCTTCTTTGCCAGATTGCAAAACAATAGATGATATTAAAAAAGCATATCCACATGATAAGGCATTTAAAAATTTAAAAAGTGTTCGTGAAATAGAAAACACTACATTTGGTCCAATTATGAAAGAATTGGATGAACAAGGTAAAAAGATTATTGATTGTGAAGAAGATGTACCTACGTTTTTAGCTAAGAAAATATTTTTTGAAGGAAAACAATATAAAGATGTAGCGCAAGATTTTATAAATGCATTAACTCCTGAAGCAAAAGAAGCTAAAATATTAGAAGCATTGCCAAGTATTGAAAATATTGGCGAATCAAGATTTTTTGCAAATTTTGGATTAAAAACTCCTAATGGCGTTACATATGGAAGTGCGCTTCAATATAGTGATCCAAATAGTCCAAGATATAAAAGAAAATATTTGATTGATATGGATTCTAAACAAGTTAATGAAAAAATCCAATCTTTCTTAAGAGATGATAATACAAAGCCAAGATATGCTATGATGGATGCTTGGAATAAATGTGAAAATATAAGAAAAGATTTATCTGTATTTTTCTCAGATAACATTAATAATCCGTTATTGTTAACAACAAGTGGCGATGATTCTTCTTTTGATTTTTATGATAATGTTTTCTATTCTAAAATGGGGAAATTAATGACTGCGTTTTGGAATAAATATCCTGAACATAAAGAAACAATAGGTGTAGAAATTAAAAAATCTCTTGAAGAATATGATATAAAACACGCTATTGGTGGCGAGCAATATGCTGAATATTTAAAGAATATTGAGACAAAAAGTCGTGAGATAAGAGAAAATATTAATATTGATAAAACTGATTTTTATAAACAGTTCCCTAATGTTATTGAAAATTTATCAATAATTGCTTCAAAAGCAAATCCAATGGTGTTTAAAACTCCAACGGCAGATAATGATTTTGCACAATTATTTTCAAAATGTTTTTCACATTCAGAATATGTTATTTTGAATGGAGATGATACAACTGAAGAATACAAAAAAATATATCCAGATGGTATCAAAGCTAAATTAGCACAATTAGTTGGAACACCTGAATATTCCAACTTGCAAAGCTCTCAAAATTTGGCTTTTGTACAGGCTGCTTTAAATGATAAGCAAATGAATACAGATGAAGTTGATGTTTTAAAGACAACTGATAAAATTGATAAATTTGAATTAATTAAAACAGTTAAAGAATATCTGCAAAAAAATCCATCTTATGATAATAATGTTGAAATGGAAAAAATATATAATGATTACAAAAAACCATTAAGTACTTCTGAACGTGCAGCCGTTAAGAAAGAATTAACAAAGCATTTCGATTTTGAAAATTCAGAAGATCAATTCCATTTTAATCATATGTTATCAACTCAAGGTAAATATCTATTAAATGTTTTAGATAAAGGACCTATGAAAGATATAACTCAAGTTCAATTCTGGAAAGAATTTGATAGAATATATGGCACTAAATATTCAAATGATATTTTGCCAAAAGTGCAAATGGATAATGTTTTTGTGACAACAAAAGATGTAATTTCTAATATAGATTTCTCTCAATATCACAAAAATAGTTGGTAAAAAATTAAAATTATAAAGACCGTAAATTAAAAAATTTACGGTCTTTTTTTATTAATTTAATTTCTTTAAAAAAATGTGAATATATAGTAAAATTGGTTGGATAGTTATTGCGAGGTTTTAATGCTACAAGATTTACTTGAAAAAAGACAATGTTTTAAATTGGTTTGTGGTGCAGGTAATGAAGATGCTATAGAAGTTGAAAAACTTGTTACTATATATTCGTTAGCAGGTTGTCAATTCTTTGATGTTTCTGCAAAATCTGAAATTGTTGATGCTGCTAAAAAAGGTCTTAAAAACGCAGGTATAAAAGAAGATAGATATATTTGTGTAAGTGTTGGAATTAGTGGTGACCCTCACATAACAAAAGCGAATATTGATAAAAATGTTTGCTTGCAGTGTGGAATTTGTATAAAAGGTTGTCCACATGAAGCGATTATGCGCAAAGATTATTTTGAAGTAAATAAAGAAAGATGTTTAGGTTGCGGTCATTGTGCGCATTCTTGCCCGAATAATGCAATAACGATGATTTCTCAAATAAAAGATTACGAAGAGATTTTGCCTGAAATAATATCTAAAGGCATTGATTGTATTGAATTCCACGCTATTTCAACAGACGAAAAAGAAGTTGATGAAAAATGGGCATTATTAAACAAATTATATGATGGAATGTTGTGTATATCTTTAGACCGTTCAGAGCTTGGTGATAAAAAATTAAAAGAACGAGTTGCAAGATTATTAAAAAATAGAAAATCATTTTCAACAATAATACAGGCTGATGGTGTTGCTATGAGTGGTAATAATGATGAATATGGCACAACTTTGCAGGCTGTTGCAACTGCACAATTATTCCAAAATGCCAAAATGCCTGCTTATATTATGATGTCTGGTGGCACAAATACAAAATCAACTGAGTTGACCAAGTTGTGTGGCGTTCGTCCTAACTGTTTGGCGGTTGGTTCTTATGCGAGAAAAATAGTTAAAGATTATCTTTCAATGCCAAATCTTTTACAAGATAAAAACGCATTACAAGAAGCTGTAAAAATTGCAAAATCATTGGTTGATATTTCTTTAGAGAATATGAAAGATGATTAATTTTAAAACAGAAAAATTTTGTATTGAAAATATTGATACTGTTCTTTTTGATAAAGATGGTACTTTTATTGATTTACATTATTTTTGGGGCAAAATGACAGAGCTTCGTGCTAAAGAAATTATTAAAAGATTTGATTTGTCAAAAGATAGTTTAAATCAATTATGTTTGTTTTTAGGTTATGACCTTGAAACAGAAAAAATGCTAAAAGATGGCATTACAGCTTTATATTCACGCTCTAAAATTATAGAAATTTTTCAGCAAGATTTATTAAAATTGAAGGTTGAAACAACTCAAGAAGAATTGGCTATTATTTTTGATTATGTAAGTGAACAATTTTAT
>JAZSQW010000041.1:0-10000 GCA_045538205.1 Candidatus Avigastranaerophilus sp.
TTTCTAAAACGTGTAAAACTTCAAGAAGATACTTAGCTGGTGAAAGCGAAGAAGAATTAATTTCTACACTTCACGACTTTTTTATGAACAAAGCAATTGATGCAATTTTATGTGCAAGAGGTGGCTTTGGCACATTAAAATTAGTGAACAAAATCAACTGGGATATTATAAAAAAGAACCCTAAAATTTTTGCAGGTTACTCTGATATTTCAGTACTTTTAAATATGATGTTAAAGAAAACAGGGCTAATAACTTTCCATTCACCAATGGCTAATGGTGATTTTAGCTATGAACTAAATGAATATACAGTTAATAACTTCTTTGAAACCTTGCAAGGAAAAACAAAAACTTATAAAGCTCAAAATCCTAAAATATACTGTAGAGGTGAAACAAAAGGCAGAATTTGGGGTGGTAATTTATCAACATTAACCTCACTTTGTGGTTTAGATTTTATTCCAAAAGATAATTTAATTTTATTCTTTGAAGATTTAAACGAGCCTGAATATAAAATAGATAAAATGCTAACTCAACTATTTAATATAAAAGAAATAAGACAAAGAGTTAAAGGTATTGCAATTGGCGAATTAAAAGATATTGAAAACGAAACCCTCTTAGACGAAATATTTACTGACTTTGCGCAACAATTACAAATACCAATAGTAAAAGGCTTTAAATTCACTCATAATAAAACAAAAGACACAATTCCTGTAGGCACAAAAGCAACATTAAATGCCGATAATGGTGAAATTAAGCTAATAGAAAAGTATTTAAGATAAATATTAATTCAACTCAAATAATTTTTTCGCACCGATTAAAGTTAAATCAGGGTTAACGTAGTCAAATTTTCTATTCATCAATTCAGATATTACTGTTGAATAACCACCAGTAGCAATAATTGTTGCTTGTTTGCCCAATTCTTTTTCACAACGAGAAATCAAGCCCTCTATCATAGAAGCGTGTCCTGCTACTGTACCAGATAGCATTGCATCAATAGTATTTTGAGCAATTATTTGTTTTGGGGCTTCAATAAATATTTTAGGAAGTTTTGATGTTTTACTACTTAATGCTTCAGCTTGTATCTTCATACCGGCAGTAATAATTCCACCAATAAATTCTTTTTTATCGTTGATAACATCAAAAGTTGTTGCAGTACCAAAATCAACAACAATAACAGGTAATTTATACATATCAACAGCAGCTGCTGCGTTTGCTATTCTATCAGCACCCATCTTAGAATTTTCTTGAGTATTCAAAGTAAAATTCATATTAATTTTGTGGGTAATATTCAAAGGTTTTATGCCTAAATATTTTTCAACAGCAATAATAAGTTTTTCAGTCAATTGAACAACAACACTTGCCACAACAGCTTTTGTTATTTTTTTATCAATACCACCTGCTAATAAAACATTCTTTAAAAATACACCATATTCATCTTCTGTTCTTGAAATTTGTGTTGATAATCTCCAAGATTGGATTAATTTATCACCATCAAAAACACCTAAAGTAATATTTGTATTTCCTACGTCAACTGTTAAAAGCATAATTAAAACCTCTTTTGTGATAATTCTACCATTAACATGATTTGTGATAAAATTAATTCATAAAGAATTTGGTAGAAATAAATTATGCTTACTTTTTTACAACAAAGTTTTCAAATACATTCAATGAGCATTTTTGAAGCAGGAATGCTATTCTGCTTTGGTTTTAGCTGGCCTTTTGCCGTTGCAAAAACATACAAAACAAAAAACGTAAAAGGTAAAAGCAAACTATTTTTATCATTAATAATTTTAGGCTATATCTTTGGAATTATTAATAAAATACTTAATTCTATGGATATCGTTTTTTGGCTATATGTTATAAACTTATTATTAGTAAGCACAGATTTCTTCTTCTGCTTAAAATATAGAAATCTACAAATAAACAAAGAAGGTTAAAATGAACAAAAAATTTTTATACACAATTGGTGCACTTTTAACATTAATGACAATTGCGAACAATCCTGCAGATGCAATAGTTACAATTGCACAAACAAATGAACCTATAAAAGTTTCTACAGAAGTTAGCGAATTAAATGCAGATGAAGAAAAAGCAATAAAAAAATTTAATTTAAAAGAAAAACTACAAAGAGCACCTGAAACTCAAATTAGAAATTTCTATAAAAAATTCAATAAGTATTCAGAAAAAAACAAAGTTGAAAAATTAAAAACATTATATTCTGATACATACATAAATAATGACGGAATAGATAAAGCTACTATTTTTAATATGATGAACGAAGCTTCAAGTGCTTATCAAAATGTTAATTATGAAACAGAAATAAAAGAAATTAAAGTTGATGGAAACTATGCAAGAGTTGAAGCTGTTGAAATAGCAACAGGCGAAACAACAAAAAGTTATCCTAACTTACAAGGTATCGGAAGTATTGATTCTAAAATTTTATACACTGACTACTTAAAAAAAGAAGCAGGAAAATGGAAAATAATTTCTACAGACATAAGAGAAGAAGATGTTGCTTTAAAATATGGTAGAGCAAAACTAATGACTACTGAAGTTACTGGTCCAAGTTGCGTTCCTGCTGGTAGCGAATATGATGTAAGTGTAAAAATAAACACTACTTCAGAAGATTTTGTTGTAGGCTCAATAACTAACGAAAAAATTAAATATCCACAAGAACAACCAAAAGATGTTCTAAAAACAATGAAATATGATGAAATTTCAAGAATTTTAAAAGCAAATACTGATGGTTACAATGAATATGCAACTATATCACTTGCCATTTCACAAGCAGAAGTAGAGCCTGAAGCTATTGTTATTAATATGCAAGGTATAGCAATTTTAATGCACAGAGTTAACATTGCAACTATAAAAAAAGAACAAAAACAAGAAAATAAAGAGATAAAGGAATAAAAAATGAAAGTGGTTATTGATATAAAAAAATTATCACATTATATTTTCACAACTGTATTTTCATTCTGTGTAATTATATGTTGTAATATAGGCGCAAACTTCTTAATGAATATGACAAGAGGCCACTTTGATTTAGTAATAATGTCTATTCACAAAGTAAAAAATACAGGCGCAGCATTTAATTTATTATCTAACAACCCTGCATTAATAATATCTTTATCATTTGTAGCATTAGCAGCTATTATTGCTTACGTAATTCTTCGTTCTAACAAACTTCATCCAATGATTGCAAACTCATTAGGTGTATTAACTGCCGGTATTGGAATGAACTTTTTTGAAAGAATAACAAAAGGATATGTTACTGATTACATAGATATGAGTTTTATTCCTAATATGCCTGTATTCAATGTTGCAGATATATTTATAATTCTTGGAACTTTGCTTTTAATATCAGCAATATTCACTAAAAAATAGGTTTTAATAATGACAAAAAAGTATATTTTTACCGTTCAAGATTTATCAGAACCAACAAGATTGGATACTTTTTTATCAAAAGAAAATGAATTTACATCACGTTCACAAGTACAAAATTTAATAAAGAAAAAACAAGTTTTTGTAAACAATAAAGAAGAAAAATCATCTTTTTTAGTTAAAAATGATGATGAAATTACAGTATTATTAAGCGAAGAATACAACGTTATTATTGAGCCTGAAAATATTGCACTTGATATCAAATATGAAGATGACGATATTCTTGTAATAAACAAACCAAAGAATATGATAACGCATCCAACTACAAAAGAAACAACAGGTAGTTTGGTTAATGCGCTTTTATTCAAATATGGTTATGAAGGTTTATCAGATATAAATGGAATAATGCGTCCTGGTATTGTTCATAGATTAGACAGAAACACATCAGGACTTTTAATGGTTGCAAAAAATAATAAATCCCACGAATTTCTATCCGAACAAATAAAAAATAAATCAGCCAAAAGAAATTATATAGCTATTGTTCATGGCAACTTTGAACAAGAAACAGGTACAATAGAAGCACCTATCGGCAGACATAAAACAAAAATGGAAAAAATGGCTGTTGTAGAAGATGGAAAACCATCAACAACAAACTACAAAGTTTTAGAACAATTCAAAGGATATTCTCTTGTTGAATTAGAACTTAAAACAGGTAGAACACATCAAATTAGAGTACATATGAACTACATTAACCACCCAATTGTTAATGATAGCTTATATGCTAAAATTCCATTTAAAATAAAAACAACAGAACAAGTATTGCAATCTTATAAATTAAGTTTTGCCACACTAAAAAATGATGATATAATCAACATTGAAATACCTTATGATAATGTTGTTGAAAAGGTATTAAAATATCTAAGGAGTAATTTAAAATGAAAAGATTTTTCTTAATGTTAATAGAATTTATACTATTTTGCGCATTGATATATGTTTGTTGGGTAAATTATAATGCAAAAACAATAACAGACATAAACTTAGGCGTTCAAGGATACAATGGTTTAGAAATAAAAACATTTATTGTATTAATCACAACTTGGTTCATTGGTTTATTATCAGGAACAGTTTCATCATTAAAAACAATTGACGGCTATAAAGATACAATTCGTTCATACGCAAAACGTGCAAATGAAATGTCAATACAAAATGAAAGTGATTATGATGAAAAAGAAGCAATGAAACGCAAAATCACAGCACTTGAAATTGCCCTTGAAAAAGCATTAAATGACAAAGAATAAAAAACAGATAAGAATTATAAAAAAAAAAGAGATAACATAAGTTATCTCTTTTCTATATGTATAAAGTTTAAACTACATAGCACCTTTTACGATTTGAGCAAAGCTGTCAGCTTTTAAACTTGCGCCACCAACTAAAGCACCATCTATATCAGATTGAGCCATTTGTTCTTTAATTGTTTCAGGTTTTACACTACCACCATATAAAATTCTGATAGCATCAGCTGTGTTAGCATCATATAAACCTTTAACAACGTTTCTAATCATAGCAATTACTCTGTTAGCTTCGATTGAATCACAAGTTTTACCTGTACCAATAGCCCAAATTGGTTCGTAAGCGATAATTGATTTAGCAACTTCTTCTGCTGATAAACCGATTAAAGCTTTTGTAATTTGAGAAGCGATATGATAATCTGTAACACCAGCTTCTCTTTGGGCTAAAGATGCACCACAACAAATGATAGGAATTAAGCCATTAGCTAAGATAGCTTTTGCTTTTTTATTAACCATTTCATCTGTTTCACCAAAGTATTCTCTTCTTTCAGAGTGACCAATGATGATGTATTCACAACCTGCGTCTTTTAACATTTCTACAGAACATTCACCTGTGAATGCACCTTTTGTTTCAAAATAACAATTTTGAGCAGCTAATTTAACTTTGCCACAACCACAATCAGTTAAAGCTTTGTTTGCTGCATATAATGCTGTAAATGTAGGAGCAATTACAACTTCAGGTAATAAAGCTTTATCTTCAGCTTTTATTTCAGCCATTACACCATTAGCTAAAGCAGCTGCAGCAGCTTGTAAGTTGTGCATTTTCCAGTTTCCAGCAATAACAGGTCTTCTTCCCATAATATACCTCTTTTCTAATAACTTTACTATTAAATGGTAGTCAAAAAATAAACTTTTATCAAGCATTAATTAAGGCAAAATTCTTAGATAAACTTACTCAAATTGTTCATTATGTTTTAAAACAGAACTTACCATCCTTGCAAAGCCACTATTATATACGCTTGAAGTAACAAACTTTGCTTTATTGATAAGTTTTTGTTGCGCATTTCCCATCGCAACTCCAACTCCACCTTCTTCTTGTATTGCAGAAATCAAAGAAATATCATTTTCACTATCTCCAATACCAACAGCATTTTCAAGGCTTAAACCATACCTATCTGCAATAAATTTTGCAGCAATTCCTTTTGAAGATGATTTATTTATCAACTCAAACGAATGAGAATCAGGAATAAGAATAGAAATATTATCAGAATCAATTTTTTTCATTGCTTTTGTTCTAATTTTATCCATTTTACTCATTTCAAGAGGGCGAGAAGAAAATAATAAAAATTTTGTAGGAGTTTGCCCTTTAGCAATTTTTCTATTCAACAAAGAATAAAAAGAAAAAGGATCTTTTTTACCCTCAGGAGTAACCGAAAAAGCATCTATAATATACGTAGAATCATTAATACAAGCCACCATTTGAACCGTAGGATTTTTCTTTGAAAACTCCTCATAAAAATCAAGGATTTTATAAGAATCTTCTTTAGAAATCGAATCTTTATATATCAAATTCAAATCTTTATCAAGAATACAAGCACCTTGCTCTAAAATATAATAGTCAGGATTATATGGCAATGTAGCAGCAAACATATATGTTTCATCAAAAGAACGCCCTGTGGACAAGACTAAAGGAATATTTTTTTGTTCTAAATCTTTAACAGAAGAAAAAAGCGAACGATTTAAGAAATATTCATCTCCACCAATCATTGTTCCATCAATATCAGAAAATATTATTTTAATTGGTTTATCAAAATTTTCAGAAAGATTATCTATTTTAATTGGTGCATTTTTATGAAAAGTGTCACCCCAAATGCAACCTCTAAACCCAATATTATTAATAGGCTTAGAGTTTACTTTAGGAACAAAATTATTTAAATAATTAAAAGCAATTTTCATAATATGCTAAAAATTCAAACAAAATATTTTTTGCTTTAAATTGCATTTTTCAAATATTCATCAATGGTTTCAAGTGCTCTTTTTGCCAATAATTCATTCTTCATTTTTTTATTTTTACGGATTTTTCTATCCATTTCCATATCAGCTAAAATACCCCAATTAGAATTTATTGGCTGAAAAGAAGTGTGTCCTTCAAATGAAATATAATGAGTTAGCGCACCTAAAACTGTTTCTTGTGGCAATTCCATTAATTCTTTATCTTGAATATATCTTGCCATATTCAAACCAGCCAACAAACCTGATGCAATAGATTCTGTATAACCTTCTGTTCCTGTTATTTGTCCTGCAAAAAAGATATTAGAATTTTTTCTTGATTGTAATGTAGCATTTAAACATTTAGGACTATTTATAAATGTATTTCTATGCATTACACCATAACGAACTATATTTGCATTTTCTAAACCAGGAATTGAATTAATCAATTCTTTTTGTGCACCCCATTTTAAATTAGTTTGAAAGCCCACTAAATTATACAAGCTTGCAGATTTATTATCTTGACGCAATTGAACAACAGCATAATTTTCTACGCCTGTACGCTCATCAACCAAGCCAACAGGCTTTAATGGACCAAATCTAAGAGTATCTACACCTCTTGAAGCAATCACTTCAATAGGCAAACAAGACTCAAAGAATTTTGCATTCTTTTCAAATGTTTTTAATTCTATTTTGGGAGCATTAATTAAAATATTATAAAACTTTTCATACTCTTCTTTATTCATCGGACAGTTGATATAATCAGCATCACCTTTATTATATCTATTCAAATAAAAAGCCTTATCAAAATCTATAGAGTCTTTTTCAATAATTGGCGCTATCGCATCAAAGAAATACAAATAATCTTCACCAATAAATTCTCTTATATTTTCTGATAAAGAATCAGAGGTTAACGGCCCAGAAGCAATAATAGTTGGAATATCCCCATCAATAGAAACAACTTCTTCTCTTATAACGTTAATATATTCACTTTTTTCTATTTCTTCTGTTACTCTTTGCGCAAAAAGTTCTCTATCAATAGCCAAAGCACCACCTGCAGGAACTTGAGCTTCAAAAATAATAGGCATTAAAACAGAACCTAATTTTTCCATTTCATGTTTTAACAAACCAGAAGCATTTGTAATATCATATGAGCCTAAACTATTAGAACAAACAAATTCCGCAAATTTTTCTGTTTTATGTGCACCTGTTTGCTTAACAGGACGCATTTCATACAAATCTACATATATTTTAGCTTTCGCTAATTGTAATGCAGCTTCACTTCCTGCTAATCCTGCGCCTATAATTTTTACTTTTTGCATATAAATACCTCTTTTGTACTATTATCACATAAAAATATAGACGATTAAGTAATTTGCGTGCTAAAATAATTTTATGACCGAAAAAATAAACATACTTCTTTTTGATGAAGAAGAAACAACGCAAATATTAATAGAGAATTATCTAAAAGAATTAACCTTCTCATATGATTTTAAAAAATTTAATGAGATAAATTTTTCTGCGCTTTCTAATAATGAACAAAAGATAATAATTGTAAATATAACGAAATCAAATCTTTCTATTTTACAAGAAATTAAAAAATATTCAGCGGATAAAAATAATTTATTCATCGCTATATCTTATGAAAAAACTGCAGACTTAAATGTAACCGCTATAAGAGCAGGGGCAAAAGAATTTCTTGTTAAACCATTAATAAAAAATGATTTCTTAAACACTATACAAAAATTAAATAATATTTTTAAACTAAACAAAAATAGCGAAGAAAAATGCACAACAAGCTTAATTATGTCTACAGAAAAGGGTGTTGGCAAAACATTTTTTGCACTAAATACAGCAAAAGAAGTTGCAGATGTATCAAAAGAAAAAGTATTATTAATTGACTTTAATAATGACTTAAACGACTTAGGCTCAAAACTAAATATGGACTTTGTCTACAATACTCCATACATAATGAAGGAAATCATAAAAGGTAACTATAGCGTATTAAAAAGAATAAACAGATATCAAAACTCTTCTTTATACGTAATGGCAAATGGCGTATTTTGTAACAGTATGAACTATTCAAGTGAAAATTTAGAAATTTTCTTCTCTAAAATCAAAAAACATTTTAGATATATTTTCTTAGACATACAACCAGAAATGGAAACAAACAGATCAATTATAAAACATTCTGACTCTATTTACGCTATTTTAGAGCCTAATTTAGAAATGGCTTCAAGATTATATAACACAGTTAGAATTCACTACAAAGGAAAAAGAGTAAGATATATTTTAAACAAATTCAACGAAAACAAAGACGCTGAATTAGTAGCAAAATTAGAAGACATAATCAACAAACAAATATTCTTAAGAATACCATTAAACTATATGGCAACAAATGCATCTCTTTCACACGGAAAGACATTAAAAGAAATAACACCAAAATTAGATGTTGTTGAAAAATATACAAAATTAGGTGGCTTCATAGCAACAAGAGAATAAAATGAACATAAAAGAAAGACTAAACAGTTTAAAAGAACAAAAATCTTCTTCTATTTTTATAAAAGAAGATATTAACGTTTCACAATTTTTTAAAAGAATTGATTTTGTGGAAAGTTTTATAGTAAAAGCTTTTAACAACAATAAAAATTTTATTCTACTATGCGATAAAAATTGTGACAAAGAAATTGTTTGCAATTACATTTCAAAATTTATCAATCATCGCGAAAAGATAGAAATAATACAAAATACAGCTGATGATTTAAAATACAGCATAGCTTCAAAAGTAATTGCAATAGAACCTAATATAAAAGATATTATCAATCTTTTAAAACTATCTATAAACGATTTCAAAACATTTGTTTTTACTATAAATGCTAAACAATACGAAAATATTCTTAATAGCTTAAGCACTTTACTTTTAATTGAATTGCCGAATTTAAAATGCGAAAATGTTGATTATTTAATTGGTGCTACTGAAGCTATTATTTTATTTTTTACAACAGATGAAGATGGCCTTCTATATGTTAAAAATATAGGCGAAATAACCTACAACAAGAATGAATTGTCTTTGTCTACAATATATTCTCAAACTGATTCAATAGAAAAAAATAATATTGAAGAAAAAACAATAGAAGAAGAAAATATTGCGACATCGGAAGAAATTGCAATAGAAACAACAAACAAAACTGACATTATTGTTGAAACAGAACAAAAAAACGAAGAAGAAACAATAGAAGAAGTTGTAAAAGGGATAACAGAAGTAGTAAATGATACAGAAGTAAAAAACGTATCGGAAGAAAAAACAACTACAGAAGTTGGCACAATAGAAGAAAAAACAAAAG
>JAZSQW010000107.1:0-3283 GCA_045538205.1 Candidatus Avigastranaerophilus sp.
ACATCAATACATTTGCAATCTTCATACATTGAAGATAAAATATCATTTACTAAGAAAATAGCTTTATCTACTTTTTTGTTTTTTAATGCATCATCTAATAAATTAATTTTAAAGAAAATATTTTTATAGCAAGCAAGAAGAGTTTTTTTCTTTTCAACGATTGTTTTCTTAAAATAATCAATAGTAATTTGATAACCAATATCAATCAGATTTTGTTTAACTTCTTTACTTATAGAAAAATCAAAAAGAATAACTTCTTTTGAATCCATTACAACATAATCATATCTGTCATTTTGAGAATATGAATTATAAACATTTTCAGTAGACAAATACCAAACAGTACTAATAACAGAATTTGTATAATCAAAAGGATTTTTTATTTCAGAAGAAACACGAGAACCTTCTAATCTAAATTCAAGTAATCTTGTTTCAGGAGTATCCATATTTGAATACAACTTAAAAGCAGGCCAACTTTTAGTCAAATCACCATCTACAAGTAAAAGTTCATTATAATGAACGGGCTTCATTAATCCAGGCATACTTGCAGAAGCACGAACTGCAAAGGCAACTTCTTCATCTGGAGTATTTTCTTTAGAGAATAAAAAAGGCGTACTTGTATTGAAATCTAACGTTAATATACTTAAATCAACTTTCAAATCAGCAAAAGTGACTTTAGGAGAAGTTTCTCTACTATATTTTTTACCATAGAATTTTTCGCCAATTTTATCTTGCAACCATTCATAAAAAACTTCACCTTTACTAAAAGATATGTCATTTGAAAAAATATCAATATTCAAATCTCGAAACAAAGTGAAATTAACATCAAAGAAAATATCTTTAATTTCGGCAATAGAATAGCCAACTGCATAAAGAGAAGCAAATACAGCACCAACAGAAGAACCTGCGACAGCACCAATCTTGATATCTAAATCATTTAGAGCTTTTAATGCTCCAATATGACATAAACCTCTAATGCCTCCGCCACCAAAAATACAATTATATTTTAAATTACTACTCAAAACTTATTACCTATATATAAATATAATAATAGCCCAAAAATTTTCGTTAAGAAAACCTTTGGGCTAAAATTTTTACTTTATTTAATTATTGACAATTAGCAGCTTCTTCTTCAGAAACACCTTTAATTGTCAAGCTTACTTTACCTCTGTCATCAATTTTTATAACTTTAACAGTTACAATTTGACCTACATTTAAATGACCTTCAATAGTATCGATTCTTTCTTTGCAAACTTGAGAAATGTGAACCATACCATCTTTACCAGGAGCAAGCTCAACAAAAGCACCGAATTGAACAATTTTAATTACTTTACCTTTGCAAACCATACCTTCAACAGGTTTGAAAGTAATTTGATTAATCATAGCTTTTGCAATATCTGCACCTTCTTTATCATTAGAAGTAATAGTAACTCTACCATCGTCTTGAATATCAATTTCAGCACCAGATGCTTCAATGATACCTCTGATATTTTTACCACCAGGTCCGATAACAGCGCCGATATCTTCAGTAGGAATTGTCATTGTGAAGATACGTGGAGCATATGGAGATAAATCAGCAGCTGGTTCTGTAATAGCTTTTCTCATTTCACCTAAGATATGTAATCTACCTTCTTTAGCTTGAGCCAAAGCACGTCTTAAAGTATCATTTGCAATACCTTTAGCTTTCATATCCATTTGAAGAGCTGTAATACCATCATCATTACCAGTAACTTTGAAGTCCATATCGCCAAGGAAGTCTTCAATACCTTGAATATCCGTTAAAACAACAGGTTCTCTATCTGGTTCGGTAATCATACCCATTGCAACACCACCAATCATGCATTTAACAGGAACACCTGCATTCATTAATGCCATTGATGAACCACAAGTTGAACCCATTGATGTTGAACCATTTGATTCTAATACATCAGATGTTACACGAATTGTATAACCAAATTCTTCTTGAGATGGAAGTGCAGGAACGTTAGCTCTTTCTGCCAAGTTACCATGACCTACTTCTCTTCTTCCAGGTCCTCTTAAAGGTTTTACTTCACCAACTGAGAAACCAGGGAAGATATATTTATGCATATATGTCTTTTCAGTTTCAGGATCAACACCATCAAGTTCTTGTTTCATGCCTGGACCTGCCAATGTCGCAACTGAAAGAATTTGAGTTTGACCTCTTGTAAATACAGCTGAACCATGAGCACGAGGAATAACACCAACTTCGCACCAAATAGGACGAACTTCGTTAGGTTTTCTACCGTCTGCACGAACACCTTCATCTAAAATCATTGCACGCATAATTTTCTTTTCTGCTGCTTTAAATTCTTCTGCAACAAAGTCAATGCCTGTTTCTTCAATGATTTGATTAATATAGTGATCTTCAGGAAGTGCTTCAACTTTTTCTTTAACAAGTTTTTTAGCAGCTTCTAATTTTTCTTGTCTATAAGCTCTGTCAAAATTATGATAAGCATCAAAAATCATATCACCAGCAACTTCATTGATTAAGTTTTTCAATTCAGTTGTATCATATGGGTTAACAAATTCTTCTCTTTCAACACCACATTCTTTAGCGAATTGTAATTGAGCTTCACATTGTTTTCTAATTTCAACTTGTGCAAATTCAACAGCTTCCATAATATCGTCTTCTGTAACGAATTTACAACCAGCCTCAACCATGATTACGCTATCTGCTGTACCAGATACTACGATATCTAAATCAGATTTATCAGCTTCTTGGTGAGTTGGATTAGCAATTAACTTACCATCAATTTTAGAAACTCTAACTGCACCAATAGGGCCTTCGAATGGAGCACCTGATAACATTAAAGCAGTAGATGCACCTAACATAGCCAATGTATCAGGTTGATTTTGTTGATCATAGCTGAATAATTGAGCAACAATTTGAATATCATTTCTATAACCTTTAGGGAATAAAGGTCTAATAGGTCTATCTATTAAACGTGAAACTAAGATAGCCTTATCACTTGCTTTACCTTCTGAACGGTTATAACCGCCAGGGATACGACCAATTGCAGACATTCTTTCTTCATAATCAATTAATAATGGGAAGAAATCTATACCAACTCGAGGTTCTTTAGAAACAATACAATGAACAAATAACATTGTATCTCCACATCTCACTGTTACTGAGCTGGTAGCTGATTTTGCATACTTACCTGTTTCAATTGTAACAACCTTGTCACCAACAGGTATTTCAAATTTTTTTGATTCTACCATGTTTTTCTCTTTTCTTTTTCTATACACTTACTGTTTTCATTGT
>JAZSQW010000185.1:0-8202 GCA_045538205.1 Candidatus Avigastranaerophilus sp.
CTAATATTTTAAGCACTATAAAATCATATAATCCAAACGAAGATAGTGGAAAAAATAAAATAGAAATATAAAATGCAAATTACAGGTGGAATATATAATTCAAGAAAAATAAAAACTCCTGAATACGAGAACATTAAACCAACTTTATCAAAAACTCGTCAGGGAATTTTTAATTCATTATCTTCAATGATAGATTTTGAAGGGAAAATATTTATTGATATGTTTTCTGGCAGTGGAATTATGAGTCTTGAAGCTATATCACGAGGCTTTGAAGTTATTACTTTTGAAAAAGATAAAAAAACAGCTTTATCTATAAAAGAAAATTTTAAGGCTTTAAAATTAACTCCTAATTTATATTTTGGAGATTCTTTAAAAAACATTTTAAAAATCTCTAAAAAAGCTGATGTTATTTTTATAGATCCACCTTATGAAACAGACCTTTATGATAGAGCATTAAAAATAATTGCAGAAAATAATATTTTAACAGCAGATGGAGTAATTATTTTAGAACACCCTATAAAAAAAGAATTTGATTTAAATGGATATAAAATCGCCAAGACCAAAGAATACGGAAATAAACAAATAACATATTTAACCAAATAAAAAAGACCCTATCGGGTCTTCTTTTTTATTATATAAAAATTGTTATTATGCTGCAGCGCCATTAATTTCTGTAATTAAATAATTAGCAACCCATTCAAAGTCACTATTTGTTTCAGCTGCTCTTCTTAGATAATCTATAGAAGATTCACCAATTCTGATTAATACCATTGCAACAATGCCTCTTGTTCTACCTTTAACTACTTGTAATGAATCTACTAAAGAAGGAACTGCTTCTTCACCCATTCTTACTAATTCATTTTCAATAGCATTTTTTGCATTGTTATCAGCTGTTTCTAATTTATCTAAATATTCATTAATTGGTAATAATACTGCGTTCATTATATTTTGCCTCTTCTATTACTTTTAAACTTCCGATTTTATTATAAATCAAAAAACTTGAAATCCCGTTTTTTTAATAAATTCTTTATATCGAGCCTAAAAGCCAATAATAACAAGCATTTTACTTATTAAGAAAATAATAATTTTTATATATATCTTAAAAAAATAGCCCATTAATACAATCAAAATATTATACCTAAGCACATTAAATTAAAGTAAAAATAAAATTAAACTGTAAATATCGGTCTAAATGATTGATGTGGAAGTGTGCAATATTTATTACTAAGGGGTATAGAAATGTTAGTCGAAAAACATATTAACGGTTATAATCAGCGAAGTCAAATAGAGTTTAAAAACATATCAAAAGAAATTATACCTTGGTTAGAACAAACAGCCTTAGAAAATAATTGTCTTATAGATAAAAAAGAATGGAAAAGTAAATATAATAGTTATGTTATCTATGATTACGAGCCATTTTGTTCTGATGGTTTCGAGATAAATATAACTATATCATCTTATGATGTTAATTACTTGTATTTCATCAAATACTTGTATAATAATAAACTTGATACCATTGAATATTTAAATAATTGTATAAACGGAAGGTAAAAAATGGACGAAAATAACAATATAGAAATAAAAACCGAAAACAAATGGTGGCAAAATGATTGTTGGAAAAAATGTCTCTTAATTGCATTTTTTGCATTTTTAGGAGGTTTTTTAGCAACATATTTTGTTATGGATCAAATGATAGAAAAACAATTTAAACGTCACGCAAATATGTTTCAACCTAAAATAATTGAACGACAAATTTTCAATGATTTTGATAAAATCTACAAAAAAGAAATGAAAGAATTAGATAGAATTCAAAAAAAATTTGAAAATTACAATAATATAGCTATGCCTATTCAAATGATAGATTCAGTAAAAATTAAATCTGAAATTGATGATGGTAATTATGAAATTACTGTTGATTTAAAACCATTTAATAATGATGAAAGCAAAATTAAATATGCAATAAATGGTAAAAAAATAACAGTTTATGGTAATTCTCAAGTAAAAGATAATTATTACGAGGAAGATATATCATTCTCACAAGATTTTCTTTTACCTAAAAACGCTGATACAACAAAAATTAAACAGATAAAAGAATTTAATAAATTGATTATTTCAATACCATTAATATAAAAAATAGCCCTTTTTTAGGGCTATTTTCTTTTTATAAATATTTCTTGTATAATTATTTTATTAGAGAGTTCGAGAGGTTTTTTATGAAATTAATTTTAAACATTCTTTGCTTAATAGGTACAGCATTTTGTTTTGTATTCCCATTCACATATTTCCACAGTGATATGGATAAACAAGAAGTAAAAGTTAGCCACATTTTAGTTGAAACTGAAGAAAAAGCTGCTGAAATAAGAAAAGAAATTGTTGATAATAAAAAACCTTTTGAAGAAATGGCAGAAAAATATTCAAAATGCCCATCAAAAACAAATAAAGGTAATTTAGGGTTTGCCCCAAGAGGTACATATGTTCCTGAATTTGAAAAAGCTACTTATACTCAAGATTTAGATGTAGTTTCAGAACCAGTTAAAACAAATTATGGCTGGCATATTATAAAAGTTACTGATATTAAATATTTCTCAGATAAAGAAAATTTCTCACGTAGATATCTATAAAGATTGAATAAAAACATTTTTTTATATATAATCAAATTGTCGACGAAAAAAGGATAAGTTATGACTAATAATCAACTTCCAGAGGGTGTAGGTAAAAAAATAGTTGAAGCTTTAAAAAGACAAGCCGAAGCTGATATAGCACCTATGAATGAATCAGAAATAGATGCAATAAACAATGTTCCTCTAACTAAAATAGAAGATATATCTGAAATTAATTACGAAGATATATCAGAAGTTGCAACAATTAATGAAGATGTTATTATTGAAGAAACACCTATTGAAACTTTAAAAGAATCAGCAAATATAGCACTACAAGAAGTTTCTCAACCTGTTTTTCAAGCTCAAGATACTTACAAAAAAACAGTATTACAATCTTCAAATATTGCAGTTCCTGCGAATGTTGTTAAACTAAATAATTTAATTAACACATTACCTGTTGGTGTTACAAAACAAACAGGTGCTTTAATTATTAAACAAACTCTTGAAGCTATGGGTATTCCTATAAATAGTGTTTTAAAAGAAGCTCAAACATTCCAAGAAGAATTAAACAATTCAACGAAAGAATGTATGGTTAAAATTCAAGAAGCAAAAGCACAAATTTTACAATTGGAAAACACTGTTCAATCTAACCAAGAGAACATTTCTCACGTTAATGATATTGTTAGTTTGTTTATATAATTCAAATTTTAAATATAAATAATAAGGTGGGTTTTATACTCACCTTTATTTATATTTTATTCCTTAATTCCACCATTTAAAATATCGTTAATAAAATATTTTTTACCAAGTAAAAATATTGCTATTACAGGAATACAGCATATTGTTGAATATGCAGTTAAAGCGCCCCAATCTGTTATTTCTCTAAAGCTACCTTTAAAATTAGCCAATGCAATTGGCAGTGTTTTTATAGCTTCAGAATTAGTTACAATTAATGGCCACATAAAACTATTCCAAGTGGTTATAAATGTAAATATAGCCAATGTTATTAAAGCAGGCATTGCTAATGGCATTGCTATTTTAAAGAAAACTTCAAAGGTATTACAACCATCAATTTTGGCAGAAGCTTCCATATCTTTTGGCATTGATTTAAACCATTGACGCATCATAAATACTCCAAAACCACCAAACAACCCTAATACTATTAATGCCCAATATGTATCAAGCCAATTAAATTGCTTCATTAAAAAGAACAAAGGAACAATATTAACTTGTGGTGGAATCATCATTGAAATCAATACTAAAATGAACAATGGTTCTTTATATTTAAACTCAAAACGAGCAAATCCATAACCTGCTAAAGCAGAAATCAAAACTTGTCCTATTGTTGTTGCAAATGCAACAAACATACTATTGAAAAAATATTTAAATATATCTGCATTTTTTATAACGTATTCATAATTTTTTAAAGTAAATGGTTCAGGCAAAAAAGCAACTGTGCCTGTAAAAATTTGTTTATCTGTCATAAAAGATAAGCAAATCATATAAATAAAAGGCAACAACATTGATATAGCGCCTAAAATTAATATTAAATATCCTAAAAATTTATAAAGTTTTTTCATAAATTTATAATAGCATTATTTATTAAATTTAGAGAATATGTAATAATATTAGATGAAAGAAGGCAATTTATGGCACAAAGACTTTTAATAGCAGATGATGATAACGAAATCAGAGAGCTTTTAGAGTTTGACTTATCCCATAGTGGATATGAAGTTGATTGTGCTAAAGATGGCGAAGAAGCTCTTCAAAAGGCTTTAATTGGCAATTATGATTTAGTTTTATTAGATGTTATGATGCCAAAAATGAATGGCTTTGATGTTTGTAATAATATCCGTAAAGCTAAGTTAGAAGTGCCTATTTTAATGCTTACTGCAAAAGGTACTATTGCCGATAAAACTCAAGGGTTTGATATGGGGGCAGATGATTATATTGTTAAACCTTTTGATATTCAAGAAGTTTTATTGCGTGTTCGTGCTTTAGTTAGAAGAAGTCCTGCTACTAAAATGCAAACTTCTAAACAAGAAATTTTAAAAATAGGTGATATTGAATTATTCCCTGATTCTCTTGAAACTATTGTTAAAGATAAACGTATTAAATTAACTCCAACTGAGTTTGAAATATTATATTGTTTAATTCAACATTTTAATAATGCAGTATCTTTAGCTGTATTATTGAATGAAGTTTGGGGATACAATTCTGATGATGACGTTAGAATGCTAAGAGTTCACGTTGGTGGTTTACGTCAAAAAATAGAAGAAAATTCAAAAGCACCTGAATATTTACATACTGTTACTAATGTTGGTTATAAAATAACTCCATTTGGTGAAGAAAATAACGAATAACGAGGAATTATGAAATTTAAAAGACTAAAAATCGTTGAACAAATTATCATTATTTCTCTTATCGGAGTTTTAATTCCGTCTGTAATTTCATATTTTATTATTAATAATATAAGCCAACAGTCTTTAAGACGTGAATTGAATTATTCTGCTGAATTTATTGCAAAAAATATCGAAAATAATATTTTTTCTATGATTAAAGTTGATCAACATAGATTAAATGAAATAATTGTTGCCTTAAAACATTTTCCATCAGAATACAAACAAAAATTATTTTTAAAAGATATATTAATTAATTCTGCTGTGTTTAAAAACTTTGAAATGATTAGACCATCAGAAACACCTGATTTTAATAAAGATGAAAAAGTTGTTTTTAATGATGATAGCAAAATAATTTGGCTTGTAGAAAAAATACACGATGATAAGTATTTAAAAGCAGAAATCAATACGAAAATTATTAAAGACATTATTTTAAAAAACATTGAAGATGAGAAAAAACGTCAAATATATGTAGTTAATAACGAGGGCGAAGTTATTGTTTCACATAATTATGTGGAAGAAGATTTTAAAGGAATAATTAAAACTTTACCTGTAAATCTTGCCAATAATATAGCCACTATGTTTAACGAAATTAAAAACCAACCAAGAGTTTATTTAAAAATGGAAGAGCTTGGTTTAATTGTTATAGTTAATACCCCAGAAACATTGACTGATGAAACTATTAACAAAGCAAGATTTAAAATATTATTAGCATTTATTATTGCAGCTTGCTTCACATTATTATTAACCTTATCTTATTCATATTATTTGTATATTAATATGAGGCAGCTATTCAAAGGTATTACAGCTGTTACTAAAGGTAACTACAAACGTCATATTACACCGTTAACAAACTTTTTAACTCCAAGAGAAATTATTATAATTTGCGAAGAATTAAATGAAATGATTAATGAAATTAATTCTTCTTATAAAAAGGTTAAACATAAAAATACTGAATTAAAACAATTAGATGCATTCCGTTCTAATTTAGTTGATACAGTTAGCCACGAGTTAAGAACTCCTTTAACAAGTATTAAAGGCTATACTTCAAGGTTATTAAGAACTGATATTGAAATTGATGAAGAAACTAAACATAAATCTTTATTAATCATTAAAAATCAATCTGAAAGATTATCAAGAATGATTGAAGATTTACTTGTAATTCCTGATATTGAAGGTGCGAAATTAAATATTAATTTTGAGCCTGTAAATATTTTAAATGTTATTGAAGAATCTATTTATTCTGTTAAAAATATTGAAGATAGAAAAATTGAAAACAACATACCTAATGATTTTCCATTAATTTGTGCAGATAAAGATAGATTAACTCAAGTAATAGTAAATTTATTAGGTAATGCTAATAAATATGCGTATGAAGATAGTCCTATAATTCTTAATGCTAAAGTTGAAAAAGATAAGGCTATAATTTCTGTTGAAAATAAATCAGACCATATTGATGAAAAAACATTAAAAACATTGTTTGATAAATTTATTAGAATTGATGATAAAACAACAAGAACAACAAGAGGAACAGGCTTAGGTTTATTTATAGTTAAAGGTTTAGTTGAAGCTATGAAGGGTAGTGTTCAATTAAAATCTACAAAAGATAATGATTTTATTGCTACAGTAACCCTACCAATATATGAAGAAGAAAATTATGAAGCCTGAATTAATGTTAAAAGCTATTGAATTTGCAAAAAATTCGGATAGTGATATTCCGATAGGTGCAGTTATTGTAAAAGATGGTGAAATAATTTCTTTTGCACATAATCAACGTGAAAAAAATAACATAGCAACTTATCACGCAGAAATTTTAGCTATCCAAAGAGCTAATGAAAAATTAAAAAATTGGCGATTAAATAATTGTGAAATGTATGTTACACTTGAACCTTGCCCTATGTGTGCAAGTGCCATAATTCAAGCAAGAATTTCTAAAGTTTATTTTGGTGCTTATGATTCTTTAAATGGCGCTTTAGGTTCTAAATGTGATATGCGTCAAATAATGAATTATAATAACCTTGATGTTATTGGTGGAATTGAAGAAGAAAATTGCACTAAAATATTAAAAGAATATTTTTCGGAATTAAGATAATGCTTAAAACTCAATTAGATAAATACGTAATTGAATATGAAACAAAGGATTTTATAAAAAATGATCCTGTTCAATTTATTCATAGATATAACAACATCAAAGATATTGAAATTGTTGGATTTATAGCTTCTATGTTTGCTTATGGTAAACGTGAAGTTTTTATTGAAAAACTAAATTACATTTTTAATTTAATGGGCGAAAGTCCTTATGAATATATTAGAACTTTTAACCACGAAAAAAATAATGTAATTAATTGCGATTATAGATTTTCTCAAAATTGTGATTTAATTCAAATATTTAAAATACTAAATATTTTGTATTCAAAAGGTGAAACTATTGGCACTTTATTTAAATATTACTATAATCAACAAAAAACAATATGGGGAATGTTACAAGGGGTTGTAGATTATTTTTATTCTAATCTCGATGGTGAATATACAAATGGATTTTATCATTTATTACCAAACCCAAAAAAGAAAAGCGCATTAAAACGATTAAATATGCTTTTAAGATGGTTTGTTCGTGATGGTAATGTTGATATTGGCATTTGGAAATTTATTCCAAAATCAGAATTACTAATACCAATAGATACCCACGTTGCTAAAATAAGCAGAAATTTAGGTTTATTAAAAAGAAATGATAATGGTTATGAAAGCGTTATTGAATTAACTAATAATTTAAAAACTTTTGATTGTAACGACCCTATAAAATACGATTTTGCTTTATTTGGATATGGTGTAAATAACTAATTAAATATTAATTAAATTTTTCAACTGCTAATAAGCCTGCACCTATCATGCCTGAATAGTTACCTGCTTTTGCTAATTTTATTTTTACAGGAGCAACAACAATTTCTTCATTAACTTTATTTTCTATTTCATCAGTATTAATAAATTCACCCATACCACCTGAAATTACTATACTTTCAGGGTCAAAAATATTAACAATATTCACTAAACCAATTACTAAATCTTCTTTATAAATATCAAAAACTTTTATTGAATACTCATCATTAACTTTTAAACCATTAACAATATCATAAGTTGTTACATCTTCAGCTTTTTTATCCAGCACTGCATCGTAGGCTATTTTAACCATTTCATTTGCTTTT